>CAMVRX010000007.1 GCA_947170005.1 uncultured Elusimicrobium sp. | reverse complement strand
AGCTCGTGAAAAAAGACGCAAAGACGGTTCCTATATTCGTTTTGATGATAACGCTGTTTGCATCATTAACGACAATGGGGAACCCAAAGGCACCCGTGTATTCGGCCCGATTGCCCGCGAACTGAGAGAAAAGAATTTCTTAAAAATCATTTCTTTGGCGCCGGAGGTAGTATAGGTATGAACGTGAAAACGAAAGATACCGTGCTCATTTTAGCCGGTAAAGACAAAGGCAAAAAAGGCGAAGTGAAATCCGTCAACCCGACCAAAAACACCGTTGTAGTGGCCGGCGTGAATATGGTTTCCAAACACCAAAAGCCTTCTCAAAATAAGCAAGGCGGCCTCGTGCAGGTAGAAGCCCCCATCCACGCCTCGAACGTGGCGGTGGTCTGCCAAAAATGCAAAAAAGCCATGACGCCCAAAATGCAAATTACGGCCGACGGTAAAAAAACCCGTGTTTGCCGCAAATGCAACGAAGCAATTATTTAAGTAGGTACGGAAAATGACTGCTAAAAAAGAAACGAAAGTAACTAAGGCGCCGCAAGGATACGTTCCTGCTTTGCAAGCGCTCTATAAAGAAAAAGTGCTTCCGGCCTTGCTCAAAGAAATGGGGGTAAAAAGCCCCATGGCCGCGCCGAAACTGACCAAAATTGTCATTAACATCGGCGTAAAAGAAGCCCGTGAAGATATCAAAGCGATGGAAATTGCCAAGAACGATTTGACGGCCATCGCCGGACAAGCGGCCCAGGTTCGCCGGGCTAAAAAGTCCATTTCTAACTTCAAATTGCGCGAAGGAATGCCCATCGGCGTGCGTGTAACGCTGCGCGGTGCGCGGATGTATGAGTTTATGGAACGCTTTATTTCCATTGCTTGCCCGCGTATTCGCGACTTTCAGGGCTTCAACCCGAGCTTTGACGGGAGAGGCAACTTAAACTTGGGGATTAAAGAACACTATATTTTCCCGGAAATTGACGTGGAAAAATCGCCCAAAGCTTATGGGATGAACATTACGTTTGTCACCACAGCCGATAACGATAAGAACGGACGCTTGCTGATGGACTTTATGGGCATGCCGTTCCGCAAATCGGGTAAATAAGGAGCAAGAGAACTTATGGCTACGAAAGCATGGGTTGCAAAAATGGCCAAAGACCAAAAGTTTGCCGTGCGCTATCATAACAGATGCCAAATCTGTGGCCGCGCCCGCGGATATTACCGCGACTTTGGTCTGTGCCGTATCTGCCTGAGAAAAATGGCCCACCAGGGACTTATTCCTGGTCTTAAAAAATCCAGTTGGTAATTTAGAGGAGGAGGTGCCCATCCGGGCCAACTCTGCGCAAGCAGAAAGTAGTTTGGAGAGGCAACCTTGAACATATGGATCCAATCGCAGATTTCTTAACTAGAATAAGAAACGCTAACATGAAGAAAAAAGAAAAAGTGGATATCCCTTTTTCTAAAATCAAAACCGAAATTGCGCGCATCCTCAAAGAAGAAGGCTACATCGCCAATTTCAAAGCCGTCCATAATGAAACCAAGGGCGGCGTGGTACGGGTATTTTTGAAATACACGCCCGAAAACGAATGTGTCATCCAAGGTTTGAAACGTGTTTCCAAACCGGGTTCCCGCGTCTACAGCGCGTATGACAACATTCCCAAAGTACGCGGTGCGTTCGGTATTTCTATCTTGTCCACTTCCAAAGGCCTGATGACCGACGCTAAAGCCAAAGAAGCTAAAATCGGCGGCGAAGTGCTGTGCCAGGTGTGGTAAGGGGGGAATATGAGCAGAATTGGTAAAAAAGTAATCAATATTCCCGCTAAAACCAAAGTGGAAATTAAGGACCAGGTAATCACCGCCAGCGGTGCGTTGGGCTCTTTGTCCTACACGGTGCCGGCCGGGATTACCCCTAAGTTAGACAACGGCACGCTTACTTTTTCGATTGAAGAAAAAGATTTCAAAACCTTAAACGCCTTGCACGGTACTACCCGCGCCAACGTTTTCAACATCATTGAAGGTGTGACGAACGGTTTTTCCAAAACCTTGGAAATTAACGGCTTAGGGTATCGCGCCAGCGTAGCCGGCAAAAAACTCAACTTGGAACTGGGGTTTTCGCACCCGGTGAATTTGGATATTCCCGAAGGGCTCACCGTAACGGTGGACCCCAAGACCGGTTTTGTCACCATCAAAGGCAGCAATAAGTTTTTGGTGGGCGACTTTGCCGCCAAAATCCGCCGCATCCGCCCGCCCGAGCCGTATAAAGGCAGCGGTATCAAGTACCAAGGCGAACATATTCCCCGCAAAGCCGGTAAGACTGCGGCGGGAGGTAAATAAGTATGGCTACTAAACAAGAAAGATACCAGTATCGTAAAGACCGCAGCCGTGGGCACCTGCTTAAAAACGGTGCGCACCGCCCGCGCTTGTCTGTTTACAGAAGCTTGAAATACATGTATGCCCAAATTATTGACGACAACACCCACAGCACCTTAGTGTCTGCGACTACGTTGTCCAAAGAGTTTGAAGGCAAATTTGAGACTTCCGCCAAAAGCATTGAAGCGGCTAAAGCCCTGGGTGCTGCCATTGCCAAAAAAGCAATGGACAAAGGCATCACCGAAGTTATGTTTGACCGCGGCGGACGGGTCTATCACGGCAGAATCAAAGCATTGGCTGATGCTGCCCGCGAAGCAGGATTAAAATTCTAGGTTATAGGTGAATTTAATGTCCAACGAAATGAAAGAAGCGAAAGGCAAAAGAGCCGAGTTTCAAAAGGCAAAACCCGCTGCCGAAGGTAAAACCACGGTCATTAACGTGGCCCGTACTACCAAAGTGGTAAAAGGCGGTAAACGCATGGGTTTCCGCGCCCTGGTGGTAGTAGGTAACGGCCAAGGCAAAGTAGGGGTTGCCATCGGCAAGGCGAACCAAGTACAGGCCGCCATTGCTAAAGCCGAGACGCATGCGCGCAAGCACATGATTACGTTCCCGGTAGTAGGCGATACCATTCCGCACGAGGTCATTGGCAAATTTGGTGCCGCCTCGGTATGGATGAAACCGGCTGCCCCCGGTACCGGTGTAATTGCCGGGTCGGGTGCGCGCTTGCTCTTTGAAGCGGCCGGAATTAAAGACGTGCTGGCCAAGAGCTTAGGCAGCACCAATCCGTGCAACTTAGTATACGCCACGATGGAAGCTTTTAAACAACTTAAAAGCAAAGACACGGTAAACGTGCTGCGCGGCAAAGCCGAAAAAGCAGAAGCTGCCGCCGAAGTAAAGACGGAAGAAAAGGCCGCCTAGTGTGAAGGAGAATAAATTATGGTAACTTTAAACAAACTTTTCCCTAAACACGGTTCCCGCAAAGCCAAACGCCGCTTAGGCATTGGCCCGGGTTCCGGCCTTGGCAACTACTGCACCAAAGGGATGAAAGGGCAAACCTCTCGTTCCGGTAACACCCGCAAAGAGAGCAAAGAAGGCGGACAAATGCCGCTTATCCGCCACACGCCTAAAAGCGGTTTTTCCAATAAAGATTTTGCCACCCGTTACGATTATGTAAACGTGGGCTCTTTGGAAAAACTCTTTGCCGCCGGTGCCGAAGTTACGCCCGAAGCTTTGAAAAAAGCCGGTGTCATTCACTGTGCCTGCCGTGTGAAAGTGCTTGCAAACGGGACTTTAACCAAAGCCCTCAAAGTATCTGCCCATGGCTTTTCTGCCACGGCCAAAGCCGCGATTGAAAAAGCCGGCGGCAGCGTAACCGTTATTGAGAACAAATAATGTCCAATAATACAGTTGCAAATATCTTTAACGCCCCCGAACTCAAAAAGCGCCTGCTCTTTGTGATCGGGGCGTTAGCTGTTTTCCGGGTGGCTGCTGCCATCCCGATACCCGGTATTAATACGGATGTATTGCGCCAGCTGTTTGCCGCACACCAGAACGGTATTTTAGGTTTTATGAATATCTTTTCGGGTGGGGCGTTGGGGCGGTTCTCCATTTTAGCATTGGGTATTATGCCGTATATTAACGCCTCCATTATCATGGGGTTGGTGCGCGGGGCGCATATCTTCCCGGCGCTGGACCGCATGCACAAAGAAGGCGAAAGCGGCCGAAGAAAAGAAAACCAGATTACCCGTATTTTTGCACTGTTTTTAGCCTTGTTACAAGGTGGTATGATGACGTTTGCCATCTCGCGCGTAGAAGGTGCGGGCGGGGTGCCGGCCGTTGTCAACCCGAGCTTCTTGTTCTTTGCTACCACGCTGTTAACGTTGGCAGCGGGGACGATGTTTGTGATGTGGCTGGGGGAACAAATCACCGAAAAAGGGGTGGGCAACGGTATTTCGCTCATCATCTTTGCCGGGATTGTGGACCGCTTACCGGCTGCGATTAACGAAATCGTCAACCGTGTGCAAACCGGCGAAATGGATTTCTTTGTAGCCATGGTTATTTTTGCGGCTGCAATCGTCATTACGGCCTTGGTAGTGTGGCTGGAAACGGCCCAACGCCAAATTCCGGTTCAGTACGCCAAACGCCAAGTAGGCAATAAAATGTACGGCGGACAGACCAGCTATTTACCGCTCAAGGTAGACCAAAGCGGGGTCATTGCCGTAATCTTTGCCTCGTCCGTCATCTCTTTGCCTTTGACGGTGGCCAGCTTTAACCAGGAAGCCGAGTGGGCGCAAAAGTTGCTTAGCTATTTTAGCCACGGCAACTTGTGGTATATGGCTTTATTTTCGGCGCTCATCATTTTCTTCTGTTATTTCTATAACTCGATGACCATTAACCCGGCCGATTTAGCAGATAACATGAAGAAATGGGGCGGCTTTATCCCGGGGATTCGCCCCGGAGAACCGACCAAAAATTACATTGAATGGGTCATGAACCGCATTACGTTCTGCGGGGCCATCTTTGTATGTTTGGTAGCGGTTTTGCCGGATGCGTTCCGGGCGTACTTCGGGGTAGATTTCTACTTCGGTGGTACGGCGCTGCTCATCGTAGTGGGCGTGGCCTTGGATACGGTAGGCCAGGTGCAAGCGCACCTCTTGGCGCGTAACTATGAACCTTTGATGAAAGGGTCCAAAAAGATACGCGGCCGCTGGTTTAACGTCCAGTAAGTTTTTGCAATTTCCTCTTGCGTGTAAAACGTAAGAGGAAATTTGCCTTGAAAAGGAAACATTTGTGAACCTAATTTTAATGGGCTGCCCGGGGGCCGGTAAAGGCACTCAGTCAGCAAAGCTAAAAGAAACCTTGAACCTAAAGCATATTTCCACCGGGGATGTACTCCGCGCGCAAATGGCTGCGGGGACGGAGTTAGGTAAGCAAGTGGCGGCCCTGATCAATCAAGGCAATTTAGTGCCCGACGGGCTGATGATTTCCATGTTACAAAATATCATCAGCACTACGGACCAAGGTGTTATTTTAGATGGTTTTCCGCGCACGGTAGCGCAAGCCCAAGCACTAGATGACATGATGAAACGTTTGGGGCGGCAAATCAGTGCGGTAGTGATGATTGATTTACCGCAGGAAGAAGTAGTCAAACGCCTTTCTTCGCGCCGTTTGTGCAAAAAATGCGGTAAACCCGCCGCAACCGCTACGCAAGCGGCTTGTGAGTGCGGGGGCGAGTTGTATGTGCGCGGCGATGATGCACCGCAAAGCGTGAAACACCGCTTAGAAGTGTATCGGCTGCAAACATTGCCGGTAAAAGAGTATTATCAACATTCCGGCAAGTATGTGGAAATTAACGGCAATCAAACGCCGGACCAAGTTTTTGAGGACATTTGTAACGTCCTTAAGAAGGTAAAATGATTGAAGTAAAAAACGAAAGCGAACTGGCCAAAATGCGGGCCGCGGGGAAAGTAACAGCCGCCGTTCTGAAAAGAATGAGCGAGATTGTGGCCCCGGGCTTGTCCACCTTGGACCTGGATCGCGAAGCCGAAAAAACAATCCGCTCCTTTGGGGCAACACCGTTGTTTTTAGGCTATTATGGGTTTCCGGGCAGTATTTGCGCGTCTGTCAATGAAGAAGTCGTGCACGGAATCCCAAAAAAAGATAAAATATTAAAGAGGGGTGATATTATCAGTATTGATACAGGAGCCCGCCTTGACGGTTTCTGTTCAGATGCCGCAATCACCCTCGGTGTAGGAAAAGTATCCGACGAAGCCCAACGGCTCATGGATGTGACCAAAAAGTCCCTCTACAAAGCCATCGGGCAAGTCAAAGCCGGGCGTCGCCTTGGCGACGTACAACATGCGGTGGAAACTTTTGCTACGCAACATGGGATGGGCGTCGTGCGCGATTATTGCGGGCACGGTATTGGCCGCAATATGCACGAAGAACCCAGCATCCCCAACTTTGGCAAACCGGGTACAGGCCCGGTGTTAGAGGCGGGAATGGTGCTGGCGATTGAGCCCATGCTTACTGCGGGAACGTATAAGGTCAGGGAGCTGTCCAACGGGTGGACGGTGGTGACGCAAGACGGAAGTTTAGCGGCCCACTTTGAACACACGGTAGCGGTGACAGCTAACGGCAGTGAAATTTTCACTGCTTTTGAATAACCGGCGCGGTGGCTCGCGCACGGATATTCCAAGTTTAATCCGAACTCGGAGTTGTATGAGTGATAAAATCGAAATTGAAGGTAAAGTCCTAGAAGCCCTGCCCAACGCAATGTTTAAAATTGAGATCCCGGGCGGCAAAGTAATTCTGGGGCATATATCCGGCAAAATGAGAGTTCATCATATAAGAATCCTGCCGGGCGATAAAGTGAAGTTGGAGCTTTCTCCGTACGATTTAACCCGTGGCCGGATCACTTATAGGGAGAAATAAATGAAAGTCAGAGCCAGTGTAAAGAAAATCTGTCAAAAATGCAAAATCATTAAACGTAACGGCGTCGTCCGCGTGGTTTGCGAAGTAGCAAAACACAAACAACGCCAAGGTTAATTTAAGGAGTCAGTAAAAATATGGCTAGAGTCGCAGGTATTGATTTACCGAAAAACAAAAGAATTGATGTCGCTTTGGAATACATTTACGGCATCGGCAAGAAGAACGCCAAAGAAGTACTCGCTAAGTTGGAAGGCCAAATTGACCCGGCTACCCGTGTCAAAGATTTAACCGAACAACAAGCCGGTTTGCTCAACACCATTTTGCAAAAAGAATACAAAGTGGAAGGCGAACTGCGCCGCGAAGTAGCGCAAAACATTCACCGCGCTATTGAAATCGGTTCCTATCGTGGCCAGCGCCACCGCCGCAACCTGCCGGTGCGCGGTCAACGGACCAAAACCAACAGCCGGACCCGCCGCGGTAGAAGAAAAACGGTCGGTTCCAAAGTCAAATAATTTAATATAGGAATTTAACTATGGCAGAAGAAAAAGAAACAAAAACCGCCGAAGCCGCAGTTCCTGCAGCCAAAGCAAAAAAGAAAAATGCCAAAGCCCCCGTGTTTGGGGTAGTGCACATTTTCTGTTCGTTCAACAACACCATTGTTACCGTGTCTGACGATAAAGGCAACACGCTTGCCTGGTCCACCGCCGGTTCCCATGGTTTTAAAGGCACCAAAAAATCTACGCCGTTTGCCGCGCAAATTACCAGCAACACCGCTGCTGAAAAAGCCGTGTCGATGGGGATGCGCGAAGTGGCCGTCAAAGTTTGCGGCCCGGGCCAAGGGCGTGAAACCGCCGTACGCGCCTTAGCGCAAGCCGGGTTAGTCGTATCTTCGATTAAAGACGTAACCCCCATTCCGCACAACGGATGCAGACCGCCCAAAGCACGGAGAGTATAGTTTTATGTCAAGAAATATTGGAGCCAGCTGCAAAAAATGCAGAAAATTAGATTGCAAACTTTTCCTCAAAGGAACCAAATGCTACACCAACTGTGTCATTGACAAGTTGGCTGCCGCTACCAAACGCGGCGGTAAAGTACGCAAAGCCAAAGTATCCGAATACGGGATCCGCTTGCAAGAAAAACAAAAAGCCCGCTTACAGTCCGGCATGTCGGAAATTCCTTTCCACAATATGTTTGCCACGGCTGCTAAAGCCGAAGGTCAAACCGGTGAAAATTTCCTGCGCAAATTGGAAACCCGCTTGGATAACATTGTGCGCCGCTTAGGTTTTGCCGTATCTTTAAAAACTGCGCGCCAACTGGTATTACACGGGTATGTAACCGTTAACGGTAAAGCCGTCAACGTACCGTCTTACCAGCTTCGCATTGGCGACAAAGTAACCCTCAAGAGCACGATGGTAGAAAATGCCATGGTCAAACAAGGGTTAACCGAAGCCGAAAAGCACAATCCGCGCCCGAGTTTTTTGGAATATGATGCGGATAAACTGACCGGTAAACTGTTAAGATGGCCCGACAGAGAGGAAATGTCCTACCCTGTCAATGAGCAGCTGATTGTAGAATATTATTCTAGATAGTTTGGAGGCATTACATGGCTTTAAGCGAATTAGTCCTTCCCCAAAAAATTCAGTTAGAAGAAAAAACCGCTTCTGACTTTTACGGTAAGTTCATTGCTGAACCGTACGAAAGCGGTTACGGCCACACGGTGGGTAACTCCCTGCGCCGCATTTTACTTTCCGGCATGGAAGGGGCTGCGGTAACGGCCGTGCGTATTGCGGGGGCTGTGCACGAATTTAGTGTTGTGCCCAATGTGCGCGAAGATGTGATCAATATCTTGCTGAATTTCAAACACTTGCGTGTGAAAATGGAAGGGAAAACCCGTGAGTATTTACAGCTCCACGCCTCCAAACCCGGTGTGGTAACCGCTGCAGATATTGAAGAAGTGGACGGTGTGGAAATTATCAATAAAGACTTGGTGCTGGCCACCTTAGAAGCCGGCGGCAAGTTGGAAATGGAAATTGAAATTTCCCGCGGCAAGGGCTATATGCCCGGCGAAGAACTGGCCAAAGTACAGCGCCCGGCCGGGTTTATTCCGGTGGATGCACTCTTCTCGCCGATTGTCAAAGTTCACTACGATGTGGAACCGGCCCGTGTGGGCCAAAAGACGGACTATGACCGCCTGATTTTGGAGATTACGACCGACGGTACCTTAACCCCGGCCCGCGCGTTACACCGGGCGGCGGTGCTTTTGTCTGGTTCGCTCCATATTTTCACGATTGAAGGCGAAGACGACGGCGTAAAAACCGTAAGCGATGAAGCCGTAGAACCTGCGGCTGCACCGGCGGCGGTTACGATGTCGGCTGCCCAAAGCAAACAAGAAGAAGCCCTCAGCCAATCCATTGAGTTTATTGAGCTTTCTTCTCGTTCTATTAATTGCTTAAAGTCCGAAAATATCCACACCGTGCGTGATTTGGTAAAAATGACCGAAGCCGATCTGAATATGATCAAAAACTTTGGGGCCAAATCCATGGACGAAATTAAAGCAAAATTAGCCGAGATGAACTTAACGCTCGGTATGAAAATTTAAGGAGTATTGGTCGTATGATTAAAAATACCGGATACAGAAAACTGGGTAAAACGGCTTCTCACCGCCGTGCTATGCTTAACAACATGGCTACCAGCATTATCCTGCACGAAGAAGTAACCACTACTTTGCCCAAAGCCAAAGAAGTGCGCCGCGTGGTGGAAGGCTTAATCACCTTGGCAAAAGCTAAAAACGTGACTGCCGTGAAAGACACGCTCAAAGATGCTGCCGCCGTTAAAAAGGAGTTCAGACGTGTGCTCTTCCGATCTGTTAGAAGTTTTAGCCCCGCGCTACGAAAGCCGCCCGGGTGGTTTCTGCCGCATTTACCGCGCCGGCTTGCGCCAAGGCGACAATGCGCAAGTAGCCATTGTAAAATTGGTGGATTAAACACTATGGTGCTAGACTATCTGGGGGGGCTGTTTTCGTCGGACCTGGGCATGGACTTAGGCACGGCCAACTGTCTGATATACGTCAAAGACAAAGGCATTGTGCTTAACGAACCGTCCGTCGTAGCGATGGAAAAAGAAACCGGCGAGGTAAAAGCCGTCGGTAAGCAAGCCAAGCAGATGTTAGGCAGAACGCCTGCCAACATTGTAGCGGTGCGCCCGATGAAAAACGGGGTCATTGCGGACTTTGAAGTCACGCAAGAAATGATCCGCTATTTCATCCGCAAAGTGCACACGCGCAGCAGCTTATTGCGCCCCCGGATTGTCATTGGCATTCCCTCGGATATTACCGGTGTGGAACGCCGTGCCGTGGACGATGCGGCCCGTCAAGCGGGTGCCCGCGAAGTGTATTTGATTGAGGAACCCATGGCTTCGGCCATGGGGGCCGATTTGCCCGTGGCCGAACCCCACGCCAGCATGATTGTAGATATTGGCGGCGGTACTACGGAAGTGGCCGTCATCTCCTTAGGGGGGATGGTAGTGGCCAAATCGATTGATGTGGCCGGCGATGAACTGACCGAATGTATTGTGCAGTATTTCCGCAAAAAATACAATTTGATCGTAGGGGAAACCACGGCCGAAGAAGTCAAAATCAATTTAGGGTCCGTCTATCCCTTAAAAGAAGAAAAATCCATGGAAGTCAAAGGGCGCGACCAAACCCAAGGGTTGCCGCGTACTTTGACGGTCACTTCGGAAGAAATCCGCCAAGCACTCATGGAGCCGGTGCGCCTTATTTTGGATGTCATTAAGAGCACGCTGGAGGAAACCCCGCCTGAATTGGCCGCCGATTTGGTAGACCGCGGCTTAATGGTAGCGGGGGGAGGAAGTCTTTTGCGCGGGATTACGGAACTTATTCGCAAAGAGACGGATATCCCTGTCCACCGCGCTGCGGACCCGCTCAATTGCGTGGCTTTAGGTACCGGCAAATATTTGGAACAACTTAGCGACAAAGGTTCCCATTTCTTTGGGTTACGCCGCAAATCGTTCTAATTTACGTTGTTACGCATACAAACGGGCACAGTTCTTTAGGGGACCGTGTCCGTTTTGAATATAAGCATTTAATTACGTATGAATACGCCCAAGCGCCCCATTTCATTTAAGCGATACACCGGCCATTATCGGCGGCGGTACTTATTGCCGGCAGGTTTTTTGCTGGCCAGCTTTTTGCTGATGATTTTACCGCTGGAAGGCTGGGTGGCTTCGGTCAAAGCGGTGTTGGCGTATGTGTTTATCCCGCAAGTACGTGCTTCGCATAGTACGGTTCAATATGCCCAAGGGGTCAGCCAAACAGTGCAAGAATTGTTGCGGGCCCACCAGGAAAACGACCAACTCAAACAACAAATACAAGCTACGCAGCTTTTGTCGGCCCAAGCGCAGGAAATTTTAGCCGAAAACCAGCGTTTGACCGGGCTGTTAAAACTGGATGTTTCCCACCCGTGGAAAGGGGTATGGGCCAAAGTGGCTTACCGCGAACCCACCCAATGGAACAGCGTGGTGCTCGACAAAGGGTCCGCAGACGGTATCAAACCGCGCAGTGCGGTCATTGCCATGCAGGAGGGCCAAGAAGGGCTGGCCGGCGTAGTGGTGGAAGTAACCGAAAACACTTCAAAGGTGCTTTTGGTGCAGGATGAAGATTTTTCAGCTGCCGTACAACTGGGCCGGGGGGGAGAAACGGGCCTTTTGGTGGGGGACGGCCCCCGCCCGGTGCAAATTAAGTATGTGCCGCTTTTGTCCAATGTGCAAAAAGGGGACCCCGTTTACACTTCCTCTGCCAGCAGTGTTTTCCCGGCGGGGATTTTAGTGGGGCAAGTACATGCCGTGCGCAAGCCCGATTCCTTTCAAACGGCCCTGACGGTAGAGGTAAACCCGCAAGTGCCTTCCTCCGCCGTGCGCGAAGTGTTTGTGATTTTGGAAAACTAAAATGAATATAGTAGATGCTATTAAACTTTTCTTTTTGTTTATCGTGGCTACGGTGTTTCACTGGGCGTTTGCTTCGTTATTTGCCCACTGGGGGATCAGCGTGAACACCTTATTGGTATTTGTAGCGGCGTTTTGTGCCCTTCTTAAACTGCCGGTGGCGTACAGCGCGGCTTTTTTGGGGGGCCTGTTTTTGGATTTTTTCGGTACTAAATTATTTGGTAATAACGCTTTTACTTTTACCGTATGTGCGTGTGTGATTTGCAATTTAGCCCCGCGGTTTGATTTTGATGAATTATTTCCGCAAATGGTAGCCGTTTTTGGGCTTACGTGGCTGGCCGGTATTTGCAATGCGCTCTTGGTGTACTTGTTTGCTTCCGCCAGTGCCTGGCCCGGTTTTTGGAGCTTGCTGGGCGGGGCTTTTGTGGACTGCCTCTGTGCGCCGCTTGTATTCTGGCTGGTGCGCCGCGTAATGGGTTCTTCTCTTTTAATCAGGCAGGTGTAGCATGGCGGCCATCAAAACCCTTTTTAACGGACGTTTACGCTATTTGTTTACCGCAGCGTTAATCGTGGGGGGCATTGTGGCATTACGCTTGTTGGATATTCAAGTTTTGCGCCATAACAGTTATGTAGAACTGGCCGAGCGCAACCGCACCCAAATCTTATACCAAACTGCGCCGCGTGGCCGCATTCTTACGGCGGACGGGGTGGCTTTGGCTTCCAACGTTCCTTCGTTTAGTTTGTATTATTTAGGCTCTTCACAACAGGAAAAAGAGTATTTGCAGCGCGTGGCGGCTGACATTGCCCCCCATACTCCGTTAACTCCGGGTCAAGTATTGGCTAAATTAGAAGAGAGCGGCAAAACCGGCAAAGCAACGGTATTAGTGGAAAATCTTTCCACCCGTAGCACGGTGGCGTTGCAAGAGCTGCAACAATACTATCCCGGTATTTATTTGCTCGAAGAGTCCAAGCGTGACTATCCGTACGGTCCTGCGGCTAGCCATTTAATCGGTTATTTGGGCAGCATGGATGAGCGGGAATGGAAAAAACGGGACCCGCGCCAAGGGTATCGGCTGACTTCTAAAATCGGCAAAAACGGAATTGAGCGTAAGTTTGAAGAACAGCTAAAAGGAAAAGACGGCGGGGTGTATTTGGAAGTGGATTACCGCGGCCGCGTCAAACGGATTATTCAAGATAAAAAATGGGCGGCGGGCAGCGATGTGTATTTAACACTCAACTTTGCCGTGCAGCAAGCGGCGCAGGAAGCGCTCAAAAATTCTAAAACAGGCCGCGGGGCAGCCGTTGCCTTAGACCCGCGCACCGGGGCGGTATTGGCCTTGGCCAGTGCGCCGGCGTATGACCCGAATGTATTTGTCCCGTATGCCGACCAGGAGGTGCCCTCTTCCGCCAAGCGCATTAACGAATATAATTTGGCTATCCAGGGGATTTATCCGCCGGCTTCTACGTTTAAAATTATAACGGGGGCAGCCGCATTGGAAGAGGGAAATATAGACGTACACCGCAAGATTACCTGCACCGGGGCATATGATTCCGGCCCGCGGGTATTTAAGTGCTGGGGTACGCACGGCCCGGTGGATTTTTTTGACGGTATGAGTAATTCCTGTGATGTCTATTTTTATGCAGTTGCCGCTGCCATGGGCCCGGCGCCCATTGAACGGATGCAGCGCAAATTTATGTTTGGCCGCCCGACCGAAATTGACTTACCCGGCGAAAAAGCCGGTAATATGTACGGCCCCACCCGCCGGGCCCGCAACAAAACTTATTGGTTTGTGGGGGATACATTAAACTTATCTATCGGGCAAGGGGAACTGCTTGTTACCCCCATTAAGCTAGCGCAATTTGCCGCTGCGTTGGCCAGCCGCGGCAACGTGTACCGCCCGTACTATGTGGATAAAATTGTCAGCAATCAAACCGGCAAAGAACAGCAAGTGGGGGAAACTAAAATTTTACAGCACGCTTCCCTCAAACCGTCCACGTATGATACGCTTTACCAAGCCTTAAAACACACGGTAGATGACGGCACCGCGCGGCGTGTGAAAATCAAAGGGCTGGATGTATATGCCAAAACCGGCACCGCCCAAAACCCGCACGGGGCAGACCACGGGTGGCTGTTGGCGTTTGCCGGGCGCGAAGGGGAAGAGCCTTCCATCGCGTTGGCGGTTTTTGTAGAATTTGGAGAGGGGGGCAGCTCGGCAGCCGGGCCGGTAGCCCGGGCCATGTTAGAGGCCTATTTCGGGTCGCTGCAGCCGTCTGTTTCCCGGTTGGAGGAATAACCCAATGGCCGTACTTAAAACCATGCGGGATTCAGCCCGCAACAAAATGGATACCGTGCTGCTGGGCGCCATGATTGGGCTGGTGGTGCTGGGGGCGTTGTGCATTATGTCGGCCGTAAACAGTTTGTCGTTTTCCAATGCCATCGTGCGTACCCACCTGGTGGCCCTTCCGATGGGGCTGTGTGCGTTTGCCATCGGTTGGAGTTTTAATTATCAAATTTATAATGAACAGTGGAAATGGGTATACGGGGTTATTTTGGCCTTGTTGGTAGGGGTATTGTTATTCGGTTCCTACCAGCGGGGTAGCCGCTCTTGGTTTGTCTTGCCGTTTTTTTCCATGCAGCCTTCTGAAATTTGCCGCATCTGCACACTGTTGGTGGTGGCGGCTTTTTTGGATCGGCGTGGCCGGGCAATTTACGATACGTCCACCTTGTTTTGGCTGTGTGTGCTGCTTGCGCCCGTGTTTGGGCTGATTATGATGCAGCCGGATTTTTCTTCGGTAGTAGTTACCTTACCGGCCATTGCCGTGTTGTTATATTGTGCCGGGGCCAATTTATTTTACCTGGGGCTGGGGGCTTTGTTAGCTGCGACGGCCGGGTTTTTTACCTTGGGGTGGACTTATTTGTACTTGCACCCGGAGCTTACCGAACAAGGCGTAGGGCGTGTGTTTTATCTGCTTGCGCATAACGGGTGGTACATCGCTGGCTTTTGTGTGTTTGTGGGGATGCTGGGCTGGGCCGCCTGGTGGTTTTGCAAGCAGCTGCGTATTTTTCTGCCCACGCTGTATTTCATCCTGGCTACGCTGGCAGTGTTGGCCGGTTTGGCGGGGGGAATTTTTGTAGAAAACCATATGAAACCCCACCAACGCAAACGGGTGGAAACCTTTTTGGCTCCCCGGTCAGACCCGCAAGGCGCCGGTTACAATGTGTTGCAGGCCCAAATTGCGATGGGTTCGGGCGGCGTACTAGGTAAAGGGTTATTTTCGGGGACGCAATCGCGTTTGGGGTTCGTACCGGAAAAGCATACCGATTTTATTCTGGCCGTAGCCGGGGAAGAGCTGGGCTTGTGGGGGATGCTGTTGGTACTGGGACTGTATTTAACAATTTTGTGGCGCACGGTATGGGTGGCTTACCAGTCTAGCGACCGGTACGGCTACTTGGTATGTGCGGGGATATTCGGCATGTTCTTTACGTACATGCTGGTAAACTTTGGGATGCTGCTGGGGATTGTGCCCGTGGCGGGCATTCCCCTTCCGTTTATCTCGTACGGAGGGTCCAACCTGGTGTCTAGTTTATGGGCGCTGGGGGTGGTGCAGTCCGTCTATGCCAGGCGCATTGGGGTATAAAAAAGATGCTAAACACCTCAAAAATTTATAAAATGCGTATAGTATTCCACTTAGCCCCGGATGCTCCCGGACAGGGGGACAAAGTGGGGCTGTTACGCGCCTGGGTGGCGCAGAGCGGGCTGGAGTTTGCCCCTGCTAAGCAAAACCCGCGTGTGCCGCGCATTGCCTATGGCCCTGCTTTAAAAAAAGGTCAGCAAGCCCGGCGGGAATATGTAGACATTTATTTATGTAGAGCTGCAACGGTCTGCGAAGCACGCGCTTTGCTGGCGCTTTGCAAGCCCGAAGGGCTTAGCTTGCTGGAAGTGCAGCGTGTGCCGTACGCACTGGCCGGGGTGCAGCAGTTGGCGGGGGTAGCCGTGTACGAAGTGGAGGGAGATTTCTCCGCTTGGGCTCCCACCCAGCCGTTTGAAAATTATGTGTCTTCCACGCGCCTGGAGCGCATTTGCCATGCGGCAAACGGGATGGTGTTTACCACGGATTTAAAACCTTTTGTGGTAAGCGCGCAAACGCTTAGACCGCAGCGGGTGCAGCTTACGTTGCAGCGGGTGGGAGAACAATGGATAGATCCGCTGGAAGTAATTTATGCTTGGCTGGGGATTGAACTGCCCGTGCCGCAAAAACCGACGGATGAACGTTTCATCGTTACCAGGCAAGGGTTATATTGGCAAGACAGCCAACAAAACCTGCACCTAATTTAACAGGCTTTACAAAGCCTAAGAGAGGATTTTTTACATGACGCAAACTACCGCAACAGAAGAACAAAAAACCGTAGAAGTATTGGTCAATACTTCGTTTGAAGAGACGCGCATTGCCATTTTGGAAAATGACCGCGTCAACGAAATTTTATGGGAACGCCGCGGCGCACTCAACATTGTAGGCAACATTTACAAAGGCGTAGTGGAAAATGTACTGCCCGGTATTTCCAGTGCGTTTTTGAATATCGGTTACGAAAAAAACGCTTATTTGTATATTTCCGACGTGATTGGCGGCGATAAAAAGAATATCGACAAAGTGCTTCACAAAGGGCAGGAAGTGATGGTGCAAGTGGTCAAGGATGCCATCAGCACCAAAGGGATGAAAGTAACCATGGATGTTACTTTGCCCGGCCGCTATTTGGTGCTTACGCCCAACCAAAGCTTTGTAGGCCTGTCCAAGAACATTGAAGATGCCCAAGTGCGCCACCGCCTCAATGATATCATGCAAGACCTGGCGGAAAAACACTTAAACGGCATGGGCTGCATTGTGCGCACGGAAGCGGAAGAAGCTACCAAAGAAGAATTGGAGCGCGAGATTAAATACCTCTACCGCCAATGGCAGTCCGTTTCTAAGAAATTTGAATCAGTGCGCGGGCCGCGTTTGCTCCATGAAGATATGGACGCTGTGCTGCAAGTAGCGCGGGATGTCTTGTCCGAAAATGCCAAAGTATATTTGCTGGATAACAAAAAAGATTATGCCCGCGTACGGGAATTTGTGGAGAAAAACTCGCCGGATTTGGTAGACCGCGTGCAGCTCTACAAAGGCAAAACCCCTATTTTTGAAGCCTACAACATTGAGCCGGAAATTGATAACCTGCGCAAAATTAAACTACCGTTGCCCAACGGCGGCAGTATCATTATCCAAGAGGCCGAAAGTTTGTGCGCCATTGACGTAAACACCGGCAAATTTACGGGGAATAAATCGCAAGAAGAGACCGTCACGCAAACCAACATTGAAGCCGCCGGCGAAATTGCCCACCAGCTGCGTTTGCGCAACATTGGCGGGATTATTGTCATTGACTTTATCGATATGCGCAAAGCCTCCAGCCGCCACCGCGTGGTGGAAGCACTTTCGCGCGCCGTGCAAGGGGACCGCGCCAAAATCCGCATTTTGCCCATTACCAAATTGGGGCTGGTGGAAATGACGCGCGAGCGCAAACGCGCCAGCACGGGCAGCTTTATTAGCGAGGAATGCCCCCAATGCCACGGTTCGGGCCGGGTCCTTTCGGCCGAGAGTATGCGCATTAAAATCCAGCGCGAAATTTATGACTTAACCAGCGGCCGCCCCGGCGGGAATTTGCGGGTGGTGTTACACCCCGTCTTAGCCGAAGCGATCCGCCACCGTCAAGAGGATATTGAAGAAAATATCCACCGTTCGCTTAAAATCCAGGCGGATCCGCAATTGGCGTGGGAAGATTACAAAATTGTGTTAGAGTAAACCGTGCGGGGCCTGGCGGCCCCGCGCAGTCTGTGCAGGGTTATGAAACGTATTTGGGCATGGATGATCAGCGGGTTGGTGTTGCTCTTAGCAACTACTGCCTACGCGCAAGGAAAGGTGTCCTTTCAAGTGGAAGGGCGTTCCTCGGGCACGGTCAATTCCATTGAACTTAACGGGGTTACGTACGTGGATGTGCAACGTACCGCCCGCAAGCTGGGGGCCCAAGTAAAGTTATTTGCCACTTCCAAGCAAGCCAAAATTACCAGTAAGGGTTTCTTTGCCATCTTAACAGCCCCGTTGGACCAAATCATTGTCAACGGGCAATACGTAAGTATTCCCGGTCAAGTAGTGGTGCGTGGCGGGGCGCTGATGGCCCCGGTGGATGTGTTTTTGCTGCCGGCTTTTCAGCTGGCTGTTAACCGCTACATTGATTTTAAAAATAATACCTTGGTAGTAGAGCGCCGCTATAATGTGGAGCTGGGCAGCCCGCAGTTGCACAAGGGCGACAGCCTGTTAGTCTTTGATGCTCAAAAAGAGCTGGAGTTTACTACCGACCAGCCCAACCCGCACACCGTAGTCGTTACGCTCAAAGATGCCGTCATCAAGCGCGAAGGATACCAGCGCTTGCATACCGACTATATCGCCTCGGCCCAAGTGCGCCAAACGCGCGGGGACGTAGAACTCAAAGTGATTTTAGGCGACAGAGCCAAAGAGTGGAGCTTTACCCCGTCCTCCGACGGACGGCTGGTGTTCCGTGCCGCAGCCGCAAAAGGGGAACCGGTCCTGACCCCGGCCGCCAAGCCCGCCTCGGTGCTCCAGGCCGAGCCCAACCCGCTTTCCATAGCGGCCGCCCCCGAGAAAGCGGCTGTTTTACAAGGGGAACCCTCGGTATTAAGTGAAGATGATTTTGAAGAAATGGTGTTAGACGCCATGGACCAAACCCCGGTTGCTGCGGTCCCGGTGGCACAGCAAGCGCCCGCTTCGGCCCCGGCAACGCCCGCGGCCCCCGCAGTTCCGGTTACCCCCGCGGCCAAACCGGCCCCGGCTATCACGGCCGAGCCGCACCCTTTAGCCATTACAGCGCACAAAAAAATGCGCATTGTAGTGGACCCCGGCCACGGCGGTAAAGACCCCGGCGCGGTGCGTGGTAAATACCGCGAAAAAGATTGGAATTTGGCCGTAGGTAACGAGCTGGCCAAACTGTTAAAGAAAGGGGATTTTGAAGTAAAATCCACCCGCGATACGGACGTGTTTATCACGTTGTCGGACCGCTCCAAAATTGCCAATACGTTCAAGGCGGATTTGTTTGTTTCCGTGCATGTCAACTCTACCACAAACGCCAAAGCCAACGGGTTCCAAGTCTATTTCCGCTCCGAAAAAGCAACCGACAAAGAAGCCGCCGAAACTGCCGCCTTGGAAAACGAAGCCATGCAGTACGAAGAAGTGCACTACAATTTTGTGGATGCACTCTTGCAATCGCTGGCCAAAAACGAATATATTAACGAAAGCTCCAAACTGGCCGGATATGTAAAAAATGCCGTCTACAAACAACCCGGCATTGGCATTGCCGTGGACCAACAAAACGCTATCCGCCAGGCCAATTTCTACGTGCTTAAAGGCGTGCAAAGCCCCGCTATTTTAGTGGAAATGGGCTTTATCAGCAGCCAAAAGGACCGGGGGCGGCTGTCGCAAGGGGCGGTGCAGAAGAAGATGGCGCAAGGGATTTATAACGGCATTGTGAGTTATGCCAAGCAAGAAGGCTGGATTAAATAAATTTTCCATATTTGAGTGCCTAGCCGCCGACTTGTCCCTCACGTACCTTTGCGCGTACGCTACGGGCCAACTTACGGCGGCTATTCATCTCAAATCTGAAAAATTTATCCCCGCCACGCTCAACTTACGGCGCAAACTTTCCTCAAATTTGCTTCCTGTGTCCTATTTCTTGCGCGTACGCTGCGGGGCAACATATGGTGGCTTATCATCTCAAATTTGAAAACACGTCCATTCCTTACTTTGTCTGCTCGCTTACTTAGTTGAAAAATCATCTTGGCTTTGATTAGCCCCGGTGATGTTGCGGATGGCATTTTATTCTTGCCTTTGCTGTGGTCGTTGTAGGTCAGGCATTGCCTGACAATGCCCCACCGGGGCATTTGCCGTTGTTCAATAAGTTGTCATCCTGAACTTGTTTCAGGCTCTCCACCTTTTTAAAACAACTCTTTTTCTGTTATCTTGAGTCCGCGGGCAATGTTGCGAATGTTTAAGAGTGCCAAATTACGCTCCCCGCGCTCCACGCCGCCCATATACGTCCGGTCCAGCCCAATTTCAAGTGCAAAATCTTCTTGCGAATATCCCGCCGCTTTGCGCAAGGTCCGCACTCGCGCGCCAAACTTTTGCAAATAAAGTCTATCTTGTTTAGAGTATGTATTTTTCATACATACACAGTACCGTTTTGCATTTTATAAGTACACGGACTATAAGTATCATTTTTATGCTATAATACTAGTATCTCAAACCAGGAGGGTCGTATGAAAAAAGCGTTTACGCTCATTGAGTTGTTGGTAGTAGTTTTAATTATCGGTATTTTAGCGGCGGTAGCTCTGCCGCAATACCAAAAAGTGGTAGAAAAAAGTCGCATCGCCGCGGCATTACCCGTTATGGATAATGTCAAAAAAAACATGGAACTCTATCTAACGGAAAACGGATGGAATATGTACACTGGGGACGGATATATATTTACTCCCACCTTTTTATGGGTAGAAAATCAAAGTTTGGACGAGTTGGCAAAGAAGATAGAAACGGCAATTGATGTTCGTGCGGGGTTGGATTGTTCGGGGGAGGGATACAATTTTTGCCACGATGGTAATTTCTACTATACAGCACAGTGTTACACTGGAGAATGTTGGATAAGGGCCGGTCGCAGTATGGAGGCATATAATGACGAGGGAGATTATAGCTTAATGATGCATCGTTATCCTTCCACAAACCAATGGGAATATGAGTGCTACTACTATGACGATTTTGGCCAACGCGCCTGCAGCACATTGCAAGGCCAAGGCAACTGGCAAATCATAGACGGGAACGAATAAAAAAGTCCCTTAAAATTAGTAAAATAGTTTGGTGAGTAACCTCATCAAACTATTTTTCATTTTCTCTAAAATCGGCCTGTTTACGCTGGGCGGCGGGTACGCCATGCTGCCGCTTATGCAAAAAGAACTGGTCGGCCCGTACCTTACCCAGCAAGATTTTTTGGACATCACCGCCGTGGCCCAATCGGCCCCCGGCATTATGGCCGTGAACGTAGCTATCTTAACCGGGCAGCGGTTGCACGGCGTCCCTGGTGCCGTTATAGCCGCGTGCGGGGCGGCCCTGCCGTCGCTTGTCATCATTTTGCTCATTGCACTGTTTTTTCAAAAATTTGCTGAAAATGCAATCGTGCGCCGCATTTTTTTAGGGGTGCGCCCGGCGGTGGTAGCACTGATTATGGTGCCTGTATTTACGCTCGCCAAATCCGCCGGTGTTACGCTTAAAACCGTGTGGGTGTGCATCGCCGCGGCACTGGCAGTATGGCTGCTGCACATTTCCCCTGTTTACGTTGTGTTGCTTGCTGTTTTGTGCGGCGTATTACTTAGCAAAAAGGAGCGCGCAAAATGATTTACTGGCAACTTTTTTTGACATTCTTTAAAATCGGTCTTTTCAACTTTGGCGGCGGGTACGCGATGATTTCGTTTTTGCAAAACGAAGTAGTTTACAAACAGGCTTGGCTTTCCACGGCGCAGTTTACCGATATGGTAGCTATCTCGCAAGTGACCCCCGGCCCCGTCGGCATTAACCTGGCCACTTACACCGGCTACAGAACCGGCGGTCTGTGGGGCGCGCTGATTGCCACTGCGGCCGTGTGTTTGCCCTCGTTCCTGTTACTCATTTTGGCGGGCAAATACGTCTTTGCCACGCGCAGCACCTACCCGGCAGCGTGGCGTACGCTGCGTTTGGTAGTCGTCGGGCTGATTGCGTCGGCTGCGCTTACGTTGTGCAACGCGCAAAACTTTGTGGACTGCAAAAGCGTGCTCTTATGTGCGGGTGCATTTTTAGCGGTGTGCAAGCTAAAACGCGGGCCTGTAACCGTGCTGTTAGTCAGTGCCGTTTTGGGGTTTTTGTTGTACTAACCTAACTTTATTTTATTTAATTTTTAGACGGTAAAAAATAATACTTGTTAGTTTAAGCTAACTTTTGTATAATAAGTAGGTAAGGAGCTTTTATGAAACATACTACTTATACAAAATTATTTTTTTCCGCCGCTTTCGTAGCCTATAGTTTAGCGGCCTTTGCGCAAAACAACTCGTTTTTGCAGCCGGTAGAACGTGCAACCGCCCGGGCACTGGCTAAATCCGCAGTCCATGTGCAAGTTACGCTGGCCAAGCCGGTGTATATGTCCGAAGTGATGTTCCGCCCGGTGCGCGGCGGCAAGGATACCGTTATCCGTGTGGATTACAAACAAGCCGCCTGCCGAGGGCGTTTATCGGCGCAAAAAACATATGTACAGGTGCCTGCTTCGTGCATTGCGTACGAAAAGTATGAAGTCTCCCAAGTTAATCTCACTTTTGCAGATGGCCGCCGCGTGACTAAAACGGGCAAATCCGTAGAGCAAAAAAACCAAACAGCTTGGATTAAACTTTAATTTGCAGTATCCTTCGTGCGTTTAAGCCGCGCCACGAAGTCTCCTATAGTAAAACCCCCGCTTGGCGGGGGTTTTTACAAAGTGTCTTTCTCTGCTTATTTTACTTATTTTCTTGCGGTGTTTGATGAGCGGTTGTTTCTTCCGGTTTTTCCGGCGTATATTTCAGTTCCACGTCGGCAAAGATAGCATCTTTATTTTCGTTGAGCCAACGGCGGTGCAATTTATAGTCGGGGCAGAACTGCGCCACCAACGCCCAATACTCGGCTCCGTGGTTCATAAAAGTAAGGTGTGCCAGCTCATGCACCATTAAATAGTCTTGCACGGCTGCCGGCATTTTGACAATGCGGTACGAAAAATTGAGGTTCTTCTTGCCCGAGCAACTGGCCCACAGCGTGCGTTGGTCTTTAATGAAAATTTGATTAAACTCCACACCCATTTTCTGCGCCCACTGCGTGGTTTTTTGCGTTAGCTCTTCTTTGGCATTACTCTTCAGCCAACCCGTCACCAGGGCGGCGGGGTCGTCCTGCGCGGTTTGCAAATACACGTGAAAAATTTTCCCGTCAAACGCTACGCCCGGTTCTTGGTCCGGCGTGAGGTATATTTGCGCCGCACATAAATCCCCGTTAAAGAGCACTTGGTTTTCGTGCGGGGTTTGTGCCGCCGGTTCGCCCGTTTTTGTTTCTTTTTCGGGCGCGGTGCCGAACACCTCGGGCAGGTCTTTTTTAAGGCGTTGGAGGAAAAGTTTTACGTCGCTGATAGTGGTTTGGGTGTCTGACATACTTATATTATAGCAAACTTGCGTTAGCTGTACTTTCTTCCCAATTTGTGGCCATGCGTTGTTGCTCGCCTCCTTACGTACCCGCAGTGCTTCGCGCTGTCTGCGTACGTACGCTGCGTCGGCGTGCGCCTAGCCTGGCCGCAAATTAGTTTGAAAGTACCGCGAACTTACATTGTATGGCAACCTTGCGAAGTTTCCCAATTTGAGCCCTTAGACAATGTTGCGTAAGCAACATCCGCCGTTTGTCGTTGTAGGTCAGGCACTGCCTGACAATGCCCCCTCGGGGCATCCTTTTTATGTTATAATGTAGGTACAATTTTATCTGTTTTTGGAAGCGTTTAAGAAACGCAGATCTTTTGGATAACCAAAAGAGCTTTGCTCTCCAAAGGCAGTCCGTTTTTAGATACAAAATTTGTTGGGTCGCTCCCAATAGATTTTGTATCGAGTGTTTATCGTTTAACCACGATAAACTACGGCTGTTTCCTTGGATTCTGAGCAAAGCATTCAATGCGTGAGCAGCCGTTTTTGCATGCGTTCCCAAACAGTAAAAATTGAAATTAAAAACACAGGAGAACTGTATGCAAACCAAAAATGTAGTTGTACAAAAGAATGCCTTGGGTTACCTCGCCCCTGGAGGGAAAGGATGCCCGGCAGGGCAGGTGAGGGGGTATCAAAAAGGCTTCACCCTCATTGAGCTGTTGGTAGTTGTACTGATCATTGGTATTTTAGCCGCCGTAGCGGTGCCGCAATACCAAAAAGCGGTAGAAAAATCCCGCGCCAGCGAAGCCCTAATTATTGGCAATAAGTTAAAACAAGCCCAACAGCTGCGTCACTTACAAACCGGCGAATGGGACGGAGATAACAAGGACGTATTGGATATTGATATTTCCGGCGGAGAATGGAACGAAGATGGAAATCGGTATTATACTAACAATTTTATGTATACGATTGAAAATGGAGATATGGTATCAATTTTTCGTAAACAAAATTGTGAACCCGATTCTTGTGATGAGCAAGATTATGAATACATCCTACGGCTTATTTCCAACACGGAAGATTATGATGAAGATTCGGAGTGTGTAGATAACTCTAATTCGATTGGTATGTACATTTGTAATTGGTTTTCTGGTGCGCTTGGGTATGACTACTAATTACGCTTTTACAAAAAACAGGGGCAAGTTGTTAAAACTTGCCCCAATTTTATACAATACTCGTATGACACACACACTTAAAAAAACCGCCCTGTGCGGCGCTTGTGAAGCCGCCGGCGGAAAAATGGTAGATTTCCACGGATGGTTGCTGCCCGTCCAGTTTGACAGTATCCTTGCCGAACATAAAGCCGTGCGCGAGGCCTGCGGCATGTTTGATGTGTCCCACATGGGGCAAATCCGCGTCGCCGGCAAAGAGGCGCTGCACTTGCTGCAATACATCAGCTGCAATATCATCAAAAGCGGCGCCCACGAAGGCACCTATTTCCACATGCTCACCGAACAGGGGACCATTATCGACGATGCAATTGCGTTTTGTTTAAGCCAAGAAGAATTTTTAGTGGTCGTCAATGCGGCCTGCGTGGACGAAGATTTTGCCTGGATGACAAAACAGGCCGCCGCTTTTCAAGTCACCGTCACCAACGAAAGCGACCGTTGGGGTATGATTGCCTTGCAAGGTCCTACCGCCGTAGGAGTGGCGGACAAAATCTTGCCCGGCATTGTGGACTTGCCGCGCTTTCACATTCAAGAAATTGAACTTTTTGGTGCCCAGGGCTACGTTACCCGCACCGGCTACACCGGCGAGGACGGCGTAGAAATTATGCTGCCCAACGCTCAAATGGAAGCGTTGTGGAACGCGCTCTTAAAACTGGGCGTAAAGCCGTGCGGTTTGGGTGCGCGCGACGTGCTGCGCCTGGAAGCCGGGTACCTGTTAAACGGGGCGGACGCTGACCAAACCAAAACGCCGTATGAAGCCAACTGCGGCTGGGTTGTTAAACTGGCCAAAGAAAATTTCATTGGCAAAGCCGCGCTGGAAGCCAAAAAAGCCGCGGGTTTTAAAACTAAGTTAAAAGCGTTTAAGTTAAAAACCCCCGGCGTGCCGCGCGAAGGCTGCAAAGTTTTTTACCAAGGCGCACAGGCCGGCGTATTAACCAGCGGTACCTATTCCCCGCTTTTCAAAGGGATTGCTGTGGGCTACGTAGCCAGTGATATTGCCGTCGGCGCGGAAGTGGAAATAGAAATCCACGGCCGCAAAGTGCCGGCTGAAGTTGTCAAAACACCGTTTTATAAAAATAAAGTTTAAGGAGTGAATATGTATAACGAGGAAAACTGCCGTTTTTTAAAAACCCATGAATGGGCATTTGTGGAGGGGGAAAATGCCGTTGTCGGTATTTCCAACCACGCACAAGAAGAAATCAGCGACATTGTATTTGTGGACCTGCCCAAAGTGGGCCGCACCGTCAAAGCGGGCGAAAACTGCTGTGTGATTGAGTCGGTCAAATCCGCCAGCGAAATTTACGCCCCCGTTTCCGGCGAAATTGTAGCCGTAAATGAGGCCCTCACCACCGACCCGGCCCTTGTCAACCGCGAGCCGCACGCCGGGGGCTGGCTGTTCAAAATCAAAATGGCAAACCCGGCCGAAGTAAACAATTTACTGGACCTGGCCGCCTATAACGCCACGATTGGTAAATAATAATGACCCCCGCCCCGGCGAGGGATTTTTTATATAGGAACGCTTATGTTTATCCCCAATACAAAAGAAGACCAACAGGCCATGCTCGCCAAAATCGGCGCCAAGGATATTAAAGAACTGTTGGCCCAAATTCCGCAAAAATTTTTGTACCCGGCCTTGGATTTGCCCAAGGCCTTGACGGAGCAGGAACTCACGGCCCACGTACGCGAACTGGCCGCCAAAAATAAACCGCTTAAAAACTTTATCGGCGCGGGTATGTACGAGCATTTTATCCCCGCGGCTGTGCCCGCACTCTCCTCGCGCGGTGAATTTTTGACCGCCTACACCCCCTACCAGGCCGAGGCCAGCCAGGGCACCTTACAGACGATTTACGAGTTCCAAAGTGCTATGTGCGCACTCACGGAAATGGACGTGGCTACGGCTTCCCACTACGACGGTGCCACCGCCACGGCCGAGGCTGCCCTGGCCGCTTGTCGCATTACCGGGCGCAAGCAAATTATCGTTTCACAACTGCTGCACCCGCACTATAAAGAGGTTTTAAAAACTTACACCCGCTACGGCGGAATTTCCGTCGTAGAAGCAAAAGCCACCGATGAGGGCGTGCTGGATTTAGCGGCCTTAAAAGCGCAGCTTGCCGACGATACGGCATGCTTTATTTTGCAAACGCCCAACTTTGTAGGTTGCTTGGAAGATGCGCAAGCCGTTTCTGCCGTCGTGCACGCCGCCGGGGCGCTGCTCGTAGCGGTCGTCAACCCCATTTCGCTGGGCGTGGTGCAAACCCCCGGCCAGTACGATGCCGACTTTGCCGCCTTTGAAGGCCAACCCTTGGGCAATCCTGTCAGCTTTGGCGGCCCCGGCCTGGGCGTATTAACGGCTAAAAAAGCCTATGTGCGCCAGCTGCCCGGCCGCATGGTGGGCATTGCCAAAGACAAAGACGGCAAGCGTGCTTTTGTGCTAACTTTACAAGCACGCGAACAGCACATCCGGCGCGAAAAAGCCGCCTCTAACATTTGTTCTAACGAGGCCTTGTGTGCCCTCAATGCCGTTATATATTTGACGCTGCTGGGGCCGCAAGGTTTAAAAGAAGTAGCCGAGCTAAACTTGGAACGTGCCCACCAATTAGCTAGCTTAATTAACAAAAAAAGTTTTCACGTGAAAACTTTTTCACCGTTTTTTAATGAATTTGTGGTGCAGTGCCCTATCCCGGCTGCCGATGTGATTAAGAAGATGGAAGAAAAAGGCATTGCCGCCGGGTATGACTTGGGGCAACTGTGCCCGCAAATGAAAAACTGTTTACTTGTGTGCGCCACAGAAATGCGCACGCCCGAAGATTTGCAAGCATATGCGGATGCACTGGAGGGGATTTAATATGCAAGAAATTTTGAAGAATGAATTATCTATTGAAAAATCCCGCCCCGGGCGGCGCGGGGTGCGTTTTGAAAAAGCGCAAAAACCTGCGGACGCGTACGTACCGCAAGCGTATTTGCGCAAAACCGCACCTAACTTGCCGCAGCTGAGCGAATTTGACACGGTGCGGCACTTTACGCGCTTGTCGCAACAAAACTATAGTTTGGACGGGCAGTTTTATCCACTGGGTTCGTGCACCATGAAGTATAACCCCAAGGCCTATGACGTGCTCAGTGTATTGCCGGGGTTTGCCAACGCGCACCCCTTTGCGC
The DNA here is from genome assembly GCA_947170005.1 of uncultured Elusimicrobium sp. Taxonomy (GTDB): domain Bacteria; phylum Elusimicrobiota; class Elusimicrobia; order Elusimicrobiales; family Elusimicrobiaceae; genus Avelusimicrobium. The sequence goes on along the minus strand of CAMVRX010000007.1, from coordinate 1,246 downwards.
CCGAAAGTGCTGTGCAAGGGACATTGGAACTGGCATACAATTTGCAAGAACTGCTTAAAAAAGTGACCGGCCTCAGCGCCTTTACGTTGCAGCCGGCCGCCGGAGCACACGGCGAGCTGACGGGCATTTTAACCGCGCGTGCTTACCACGACGCGCACGGCGGGCAGAACCGCACCGAGGTCATCGTGCCCGACACGGCCCACGGCACCAACCCGGCCACGGCCAATATGGCGGGGTATACAGTGGTCAATATCAAGTCCGCTCCTAATGGGTGTGTGGATAAAGCAGCGCTTAAGGCGGCTTTGTCGGAAAAAACAGCCGTTGTTATGCTAACCGTGCCCAATACCGTCGGGCTATTTGAAAGCGAGATTAGAGAAATTGCCGAACTGGTGCACGGCGTGGGGGCGCTACTTTACATGGACGGCGCCAACTTTAACGCGCTGATCGGCCTGGCTAAACCGGCTGATTTTGGCGTGGATATTATGCACCTCAATTTGCACAAAACCTTTGCTGCGCCGCACGGCGGCGGTGGTCCCGGTTCCGGCCCGGTAGGCGCGGCTGAGCACGTGGCACCGTTCTTGCCGCACCCGATGGTGTCGTGCGTAAACGGTAAATATACACTGGCAGATAACCGCCCGGAAAGCCACAACCGTATGAAAGCGTTTTACGGCAATATGGCCGTCGTCATCCGCGGGTATTGCTATTTGCGCCAATTTGACGGCAAAACACTTAAAGAAATTGCCGAGAATGCGATTTTGAATGCCAACTATGTGCGGGCTTGTTTAAAAGGCAAGTTTAATGCGTTTTTTGACCGCAACTGCATGCATGAGTGTGTGCTGACCCCGCCGGACCCGCACGCAACCGGCGTGCACACCAGCGATATTGCCAAGCGGCTGTTGGACTATGGTTTTTACGCGCCGACGATTTATTTTCCGCTCATTGTACCCGAGGCCCTGATGGTAGAGCCGACGGAAACGGAAAATAAGGATATGCTCGACGCGTTTGTGGCGGCGATGGAAAAAATCTACGACGAAATTAAGACCGACCCGCAAGTGGTGAAGGAGGCACCGCACACACAACCCGTCAAACGTATTGATGAGGTGTCGGCGGCGCGGCAGCCTAATTTAAGGTGGTAACTTGTTGATACCCCCTCATCGCCCTTGGCACTTTCCCAAAGAGGAAATGCTTTTATGACACCCCCTTACCCCGCTGCGCGGTACTTTCCCCGCAAGGGGGACAGGACAAC
>CAMVRX010000006.1 GCA_947170005.1 uncultured Elusimicrobium sp. | reverse complement strand
TAAATTTCCTGACGGAAATTTCGCCCGGGCCCGCCCTCGCGGTTTTTGCCTTTCGGGCTTTGCCCTCAAACAAAAACATCGCTGCGGGCTTCGAATCCTAACGTGACACCAAGCAGTTGGTGTCACTTTCCTACAAAAATTTACCCCGCACTAGGCGGGGTTAAATTTTTGGTAGGAATAGGATTCGAACCTATGTAGGGCGTAGCCCGACGGTTTTACAGACCGTTGCTTTTGACCGCTCAGCCATCCTACCGATAAATTACTTAAACAACTAGGTACATATATTATAACAAAAATTTACTTTCCTGTCATTTTCCTTGTATCCCCTTTATAATTTTGTTACAATACACGTACAATTTTATCTGTTTTTGGAACCGTATTTAAAGAGTACGGAGGTGCTATGTAAGCCCTTTGACCCTCCAAAAACAGCCTATAGAGGTACAAGATAAAGGAACTTATAATCCCTTTGTCTTGTACCGAATGTTTATCGCTATGTGCGGTAGATTACGGCTGTTTGAGGTATGACCGGGTCAAAGGCATCCCCCACACGGCCGTTTTATTGTGTGTTTTTCCAAACAGAAAAATTGAAAACAGTTAAGGAGAAACAAAAATGAAAAAAACAGTAAAAAACCGGGCGTTTACGCTCATTGAGTTGTTAGTAGTGGTGTTAATCATTGGCATTTTGGCTGCCATTGCCGTGCCGCAATACCAAAAAGCGGTATATAAAAGCCGGGCTGTAGAGGCTGTATCCTTGTTAAAAGCGTTGGCCAATGCAGAAGAAGTATATTATTTGGCAAATGGAGAATATACAGGAGATATAACAGAATTGGATGTCCTGGTACCTGAAGAATTGCAAACTACTTGGGGAAATCCTTTATTTGATGACAAATACTCCTATACTTGTGCAAGGAAAAGTGAATGCTCCGCGGGAACAAAAAACGGGAACTTACCTGGTTTTCAATTTAACTTTATACATTCAGAAGATGCAGGTGTTGATGCGGGAAAACATTATTGCATAGGAGGCTCAGATATCAGAAACTCTATTTGTCGAAGTATGGGGAAAGTAGATGAATCAAGAACAGAAAGTTGGGCTGTAGGTAAGTATTTTATAATTAACTGATAAACATCCCCGGGTAAAATAGAGGATAAGATGATTTTTCAAAATCTAGCTTAGTTTGGCGGACAAGTGCCCCGAAGCTGCACTGCCAGGTGCTGCGAGTGGGCAGGTCCGCCAAAATAGGCAGATTTTGGAAAATTGTATCGCTAAGAAGCACAAAACCTAAAACGAAATGTTTTAGGTTTTGTGCGTTAAAACGGAACTTAGCAAGGAAAAGATTTCAAAATAATTTGCCCCAGTTCGCGACACCGGCCCGCGAAGCGTACGCGCGAAGGTACGTGAGCGGGCCGGTAACAATGAAATGGGGCAAATTAGGACGAAATTTTACCAGTTTTTACGCCGCCAGTAAAGCATTACTAACCACACCAACATCAAACACACCCCCATCAGCATCCAAAACGCCTGCGGGTGTTTGGCCATCGGCAGCGCCACGTTCATACCATACGCACTAACCACCAACGTCGGCACCATCATCCAAATGGTTACTACGTTGAGTTTTTTCATCAGTTGGTTTAAGTTGTTGTTGACGATAGAAGCGCGCGCATCTAACAGCTGGGCCAAAATGTTGGAGTAAATATCGGCCTGGGTTTTGCATTGGCGGTTTTCCACAATAATATCGTCCAGCATTTCAATATCTTTCTCGTCAAAACCAATGCGCCCGGCCAAGGTGCGTGTTTTCTCAAACACAAAGCCGTTGGAAGTAATAGCCTCGGCGTAATAAACCAAGCTTTTTACCAGGCTAAAGAGGTTTAGCAGATAGCGGTTATCCATCGAATCGGTAATTTTATCTTCAATTTCTTCCGAAATCATATGAATAATACGCAAATGCTCTACGTAATGGGAAATAGAATTGTAAATCAGTTTTAAAAACACGTCTTTAATAGAGCTCACATTTTGAAAGCGCTTGCCCACAAACAACGGGATATCTTCGGCCAGTACAATGATCAGTTTATCTTGAAACAAAAACATCCCTACCGAAGCCACTTTAAATTCCAGCTGATCCTTGCCGGAATAATTTTTAGGGCGTTTATAAATCAGCACGGTATGTTCGGGCTCAAACTCCAAGCGCGGTTGCTCATCCGGGTCCAGCGCGCTGGCCAGCGTATGTTCGTCAATTTGGTAGGTGTCAATTAAATAGCGCTGTTCCTGCGGTGTAGGGTTGGTATACACATACACTTGCACTTGTTTATCGTCGGTCTCTACCAATTTGTTATCTTTGATTTGATATTCTTTGAGCATACCGGTTCCTCTTCTTAAAATGATACACTATTTGCGGGCCGAGCGCAACTCCTGCGCCAGGTAAGTTCTCGTTTCGCTAAATACCACGCCGCGCAGCAACCACAAGGATAAAATATTCGGGATACACATCACGGCAATGGCGGTATCGGCCAGTTCCCACACCAATTTGGGGCGCAAAAACCCGCCCGCGCACATTACACACAGCCACGCCACATATACCCATTTTTCTACATTTACACCAATACAAAATTCAACGGATTTGGCCGTATAATAACTCCACCCCACCAAGGTACTAAATGCAAAAAGCGTCAGTGCCACCAAAAGCAAATGTCCTCCCGCCGGCAAGCCGGCAAACGCACTTTGCGCCAACTCCGCCCCAAAGAGCGTACCGCTTTGCCAATCCCCCGCAATTACCACCGTTATGCCGGAGAGCAAACATAAAACAAGCGTATCCCAAAACACGGTAGTAGCGGAAACCAGCCCTTGCCGCACCGAGTTAGGCGTCTGCGCTGCCGCCGCGGCAATGGCACCCGAACCGCTGCCGGCCTCGTTGGAAAGCACCCCGCGCGCCACCCCGTACCGGATTGCCTCGCGCACGGTAATCCCCACCGCGCCGCCTACCAGGGCCGTGCCGCTAAAGGCACTTTTAAAAATGCACGTAATCGCCCAAGGGATTTTATCCATGTGCAACGCAATTATCACCAAACAAAGCCCAATATAAAGCACCGCCATCACGGGTACTAAGTATTTACACACCGCGGCAATTTTTTTGACCCCGCCTAAAATAACCGCAGCGGTTAACAAAATAAGCAGCCCCGTCGTAAGAGCAACCGGCGTTTGTAACACCGACTGATAAATAGAAACCAGCGAGTTGGTTTGAATGAGCGCATCGCCAAAGCCCATCAAGGCGGTAGCCAGCGCAAATACCACGGCCCATTTCTTAAACCCAAGACCGTTTTTAAGCACATACATCGGGCCGCCTACATATTCACCGGCGGCTGTTTTTTCGCGGTATTTGACAGCTAAAACAGCCTCGGCATATTTGGTGGCCATGGCAAAAAACGCGCAAAGCATCATCCAAAACAACGCCCCCGGCCCGCCGGTGGAAACCGCGGCCGCCACGCCCACAATGTTGCCCGTGCCTACCATCGCGGCCAGTGCCACCACCAGGGCCCCAAAGCTGCTAATAGCCCCGGCCGCACGGGACTGTTTGACCGACAGCCGGACAGCCTGCACTAAATACCGCTGGAAAAAGCGCAATTTGACCGTAAAATAAATGCTGATGCCTACAATTAACAGCATCATCGGCACGCCCCAAACCAGCGCGTTAAATTGAACTAACAAATTAGTAAACTGCTCCATCGGTTTTTCCTTTTTGGTACAATATGTATGTATAAATTTTACAAAAATATGAAGATCTTATTCCCTAAAAATAAAAAACCGGCTTTGCCGGGTATCTCAAGCGCCGCCAATTACGTAACGCACGTGGCGGCCGGGCTCAAGTTGCCCAAAAAAGCAATTATCTGCCCTATTTCTTCGTTAACTAAATACGTAACTGCGCACAGCAAGTGGAAAAAATACACGTGCGAAATGGATATTTACGTATTGGAAAACACGGATATTTGCTACGTAACCAACTTTGGCTACGGTGCACCCGCAATGGCTATGAAACTGGAAGTTTTAATTGCGCTGGGCGTGAAAGAGTTTGTGTTTATCGGCCTGGCGGGCAGCTTGCAAGAGGAAGTGCAACCCGGCGATATATGCCTGTGCAGCGAGGCCCTATGTGACGACGGAACCTCGCCTTGTTATGTGGCAAGCCAAACGGCTAAACCCAATAAAATTTTGCTGGAAAAACTAAGCAAAGCCCTCAAAACAGGCAAGCAGTATTTCCACATCGGACGTAACTGGACCACGGATGCCATTTTCCGCGAAACGAAAGCCGAAATTCAGCATTACCAACAACACGACGTGCTTAGCGTAGAAATGGAAACGGCTGCTTTTTATGCCGTGTGCCAAAAGCGCAAAGTGCGCGGCGTGGCGGCCTTCGGCATTAGCGATAAACTCTACGAGTACAAGTGGGAAACCCACTTTGGAGAGCGCCCCATTCACCGCACGCTGGAAGTATTGTTTGACGCTGCCAAAAAAGTGTTAAAATAACTCTTTTAGCACGGCCTTACATTCTAAAAAACACTGGCAAAACCGGTGTTTTTTTATTATACTATAAGTACAATTTTATCTGTTTTTGGAACCGTTTGAGAAACGGAGCATTTTTTAAAATACTATCGCAGTCCAAAGGCAGCCCAATTAGGCATATCAGGTAAAGAAGTCATGAGCTTTGCTTGGTGTGCTCAATGCTATCAGCTATACATCTGTATAGCTGTAGTTACGGCTGTTACTTGGCAAGCGACTGCGATAGTCTTTCCGGTAGTGGCCGTTTTTGTAGGTTTCATAAGCAGAAAATTGAACTGAATTAAAAGGAGAAAGAACATGAAACTCAATGTAAAACGGGGCTTTACGTTAATAGAGCTCTTAGTAGTAGTGTTAATCATTGGTATATTGGCGGCAGTAGCCGTTCCGCAATACCAAAAAGCCGTGGAAAAATCCCGCGCGGCTGAAGCCTTAATACTGTTGAAAAGCATAAAAGACCAGCAAACCGTATGTTTTTTAGAGCATGGACAGGGGAACGACCATTGTACCTCCGCAGAAGAACTTTTTGCTTCTTCGGCTTTAGAAATCAATGGAGAACAGGATCCCGGTTGTATAGAAGATTACGGACTAATGAATTGTGGCCCATCGACAAAAGACTTTGTTTACGTAGTATCTGCTGGGCAAGTTTTTGCTGATAGAAAGCCTTGGTGGACAAAATACTACTTAACCTATTATAACTCACAAAATATTTCATGTACAAACCTTGACGAAAATAAGAATTGGTGCCAAATGATAGGGATGTAAAGTAAGTATTTCCTTAGCAAAGCCCGCTCTTGTCTAGACACAAGGGCGGGCTTTTATCAATCGTACTGACAAATGAGAAATCTTAATAGTGTGTTTCTTGCGGGGCATCATCCGATAAAGGCTCAATAGCCTTTAACCGGTCCCAAAACTCTTTGACCGATTGGATACGCTCTTGCGGGTCTTCTTTTAAGGCGTCAGCCAGCACCGCGTCCACCGCTTGCGGGATGTGCGGGGCCAGCTTAGAGGCGGGAACAATCTTTTTGTTGGCAATATCAAAGCCTTTTACCGTCCAGGGTACTTGGCCGACCAATGCTTCATACACACATAACGCCAGGGAATATACGTCCGACTGTTTGCGCATAAATCCGCGCTGCTGCTCGGGCGCCATATACGCGGGCGTACCGGCCACGGTGCGCGCGCCGGTTTGGTTATCCATTTTTTTGGCTACGCCAAAATCCATGACTTTGGCCTTGTTATTTTCCAAAATCATAATGTTGCCGGGTTTTAAATCACAATGGACAATATCCTGTGCGTGGGCGTATTGCAACCCCTCACAAACATATTTGAAAATTTCTTTCACTTGCGAGAACGGCAACCGCCCGTCAATATCCAAGCGGGTTTCCAGGGTTTGCCCGTCCACATACTCAAACACCAGGTATAAGGAATTTTCCGTCTCAAGTACCGTGTAAATTTCCACAATATACGGGTGGCGCAGCAAAGCCACCATGCGCGCCTCGGACAAAAACTGCTCGCGCACATAGTCGCTGCTCACCAGCTCGGGCCGTACGCGTTTAATAGCTACTTTGCGCTTTAAGGATTTATCGTATGCCTCATACACTTTACCCATCCCGCCTTCGCCAATTTGGCGGATAAAATCATACTGGTCTTTAATTTCGGACTCTTTACGGGAGAATGCCGTCCGCCGGCGGCGGAATAAATCTTCGTAACGGAAATACACAAATAAACACAACGCCAACAAAATAATCCCCATATAAATAACCATCCAGCGGGGCAACCCCTGGGATTTAGCAGGCCGTTTAACTTCCATGCCGTGTTCTTTGGCGTTTTGGGTGTCCAATTCTTTTTTCAAATTTTGGGCCAAATGAGAAGAAGGGTTTAATTTCAAAGCAGTTTCAATATCCAGGCGGGCGCGTTCGTAATTTTTTTGGTGTAAATATGCCCCCCCGCGCAATACATAAGCGCGCGGGTCCTGCGGAGCCACGGCAATGGCTTGCCCGGCCGAATAAATCACGTCTTCCTCTTGCCCCAAGCCATCGTATGCAATGGCTAAAAGCAGGTAAAAGCGGTCATCTACAAAATTGTTAGCAGTTAGCGTATTGATCCGTTTGAGAACTTGGGTATATTGCCCGTTTTTGAGTTGTTCGCGCAGGGTCTCCACTTCGCTGTCCCGCGCAGACTGGTCAAACGCACGGGTTTGAGCCGGATTATTGGACTGGGTGGAAAAACTCCCCCCAATTAAAAGCGGCGAAGTGCCCGCCTTATCCGGTGCAGCAGCCGGGGCCGCCGTAGTCAACCCCCATCCTGCAAACATTACAAAAATCCATGCAAACTTCTTCATATATCTATTGTAGCACATAAAAAGCGGTTTGTTTCTGCTTTTGCAAATTACTATAATGATAGTATGAAAAAACAACCCATCGGCGTATTTGACTCCGGCATTGGCGGGCTGACTATTTTGCGGGCCTTGCACCGCGCCTTACCGCACGAAAACCTCCTTTATTTTGGCGACACGGCCAACGTCCCCTACGGTGGCAAATCCAAGGCGGCGGTAACACGCCTGGCGTTGGATGTGGCCCGGTTTTTGGAATCGTGCGGGGTAAAACTGATTGTGGTAGCGTGCAATACGGCCTCGGCGCAAGCTTTAAGTGCGCTGCGCCGGCAGCTTACCGTGCCGGTGTTGGGGGTGATTGAACCCGGGGCGCAAGCAGCGCTGGCTGCTACCCGCAACCGTAAAATTGCCGTATTGGGCACCCAAGGGACCGTTGAGAGCAAAGCCTACATCAAAGCCATTCACAAACGCTGCCCGCAAGCGCACGTATTTCAACAGGCCTGCCCGTTGTTTGTACCCTTAGCCGAAGAAGGCTTTGCCGACAAACCCGCCGCCGAACTGATTGCGCGGGAGTATTTGCAACCGGTACAGCAAAGCGGGGCCGACACCGTGATTTTAGGCTGCACCCATTACCCGATTTTAAAAAACCTCCTGGCCCGGATTTTAGGCCCGCGTGTAAATTTGGTAGACTCGGCCGACACATTGGCTGCCGCTGCTTGCCAATTCTTACAAGCACATCATTTGGCAGCCCCCGGCGGCAAAGGTTCCGTCAAGTTGTACACCAGCGACGCACCCGAAAAATTTACCGCTTCGGCCCGCAAACTCTTGGGCCAGCAAACCCCCCGTGCCACGCTTAAAAAATTAAACGTATGAAAATTTACAGTGACAAACGCTTCTTGTCCGCCGGGCTGGTAGGTGGCACCGTTTCCCGCCATAGCGGCAATATGCGCGAGCTGCCCACCCAAGACAACGTTTATAAAGAGCTGGGGATTGACCCCGCCCATATCTTACATTTGCATCAAATCCACAGCGATAAAATTGTTTCTATACCGTCCGCTGTGCAAGCGCAGGCGCAGGCCGCCGCCCCCGTGGCGGATGCCGATGCTTGGCTGTTGGCGCCGCTGCCCGCCGGATGGGGGGCGGCCATTTTAACGGCGGATTGCGTTCCTCTTTTTTTATGGGACGAGAGCGGCACATACGTTGCGTTGGCCCATTGCGGCTGGCGCGGGGTGGTAAACGGTTTGCCGGGTAAAGCGGCCCGCGCTCTATTACAAGAGTCCCCTCACGCCCGGCTTAATGCCTGGCTGGGGCCGCACATCCAAGCGTGCTGTTTTGAGGTACAAGAGGATGTAGCTTCCCAATTTAGGGCAGCGTGTTTGGTGCGTAAAAACGGTAAAATTTTTGTGGATTTAAACGCAGCCATTAAACACCAACTGCTGCAGGCGGGCCTGGCCGCAAAAGACATCCACGCCCCCTATTATTGCACGTGCGGGGACCGGGAAAACTTCTTTTCTTGGCGGCGCGACCACCAAAAGAACCTGCTTTTGTCTTTTATCTATAAGCCTTAACTCTTGCACCCCAGGGCACATTTGCTTATAATATAGTTATGGAAAAGATATTACTGGCTGATGACTCGCACGCGATCCGTTTTTTGGTAAGTGAAATTTTGACCAACGCGGGCTTTACCGTAGTGCAAGCGCAAGACGGGCAGGAAGCCATCGACAAAACCTACAAAGAAAACCCGGATTTGATCATACTGGACTATGAAATGCCGAAAAAAACCGGCTTTGAAGTAGTCAAAGAGGTCCGCAGCCGCACCGGGTATTTGCACACCCCCATTATTATCTTTACCGCCGTTACCGATAAATCCACCAAGTTGGAAGGCCTGGGACTAGATATTGACGACTACCTTACCAAACCCGCCGATGAAGACGAAATTGTAGCACGTGTCAAACTGCTTTTAAAACGCAGCCAGCAAAAAATGGATTCCAACCCGCTCACGCACCTGCCCGGCAACCCCTCTATTCAGGCGCGCGTGGAGCGCGAAATTGCCACCGGCAACCCCTTTGCCGTTTTGTATTGCGACCTCAATAATTTCAAATCGTTTAACGACAAATACGGCTTTGAGGCCGGGGACCACGTACTCAAAACCGCCGCGGAAATTTTAATAGCCGCCGCCCGCAAGGACCCGCAAGCCTTTGTAGGCCATATTGGAGGGGATGATTTTATTATCGTGTGCCGCTTTGACAAGGCCGAAGAAATTGCCAAAGAAATTGTGGTGCAAATAGATAAGGTGGCCCCCACTTTTTACTCACCCGAGGACCAAGCCCAAGGGTATATGGTATCCACCAACCGCAAAGGCGAAGAGGAAAAATTCCCGTTCTTAGCCATGGGCGTTGGTATTGTGCACAACACCAAGCGGCCATTGACCTCGTTTGCCATGGTCAGCGGTATTGCCAGCGAACTCAAATGCCTGGCCAAACAACACGAAAAAGGCAGTTATTACGTAATAGACCGACGGAACTGATTTTTAGGGTGCTTGCAACAGCCCGCCCCGTAACAGGGCGGGCTTTTTTGTTCATACGGTGAGTGTAGTTTGGGTAGCACGGTGCTGATTTTTCAAATTCTCCTGTATATTACAGAGGAATGATATTAACGGAATCAACTGTGGGGATTACTTCCACTCGTTATTACCCCATCCTTGGCCTTCCAATAGTTTGCAGGCATATGGGTGATCCCCAGAACATTGATGTTCCCAGCTGCCACTAGTACTGTTTTTGCGAGAAAATAGGAAAATGCTCTCTTCTGGGCTCTTTTCATAACTGTAGCTAATCATTCTAGGATCGCCAACCTCTAAGCGCCAATATCCTTGCTGACAACTTGTAGAGTCAGCGTTGCAATCAAAATCCGATATCAAATCTTCTAATACATAATCTACTCTGTTGTCGATGGCTGCATAACCGGTAAACTCCATACTGCTGGGCCCATTTTCAAGCATATATAAGTCAAGCTCTTTTTCTATATTAGCTACTAGCATAATACGTTCAACCAATCGCGCTTTTAACACCGCTTTATTATATTGCGGTAACGCAACCGCGGCCAAAATACCGATAATGAGAACAACTACCAAAAGTTCTATCAGTGTAAAACCTTTGGGAGAACAACTTTGCATGAAACCTTGCCAGGTATTTCTTTGTGTCATTGTATGACCTCCATTTTATTTTTAATTCACTGCAAATCTTACCAACAAAAAAACAGGACTCCAATTTATGGAATCCTGCGTGCAAAAAACCGTTTTGTAATAAACGGCTGCATAAGGGCTAAGTATAAACGAGAGTCTTAGCGACTAAACAGCCGTGGTCCCGTATATAAAATACACGAAACACTCGGCAGAAAAAACAATCGGGAGCTACCCTATACCTTTTCTACCTAAACTAGCTGCTTTTGGACTCGTTTATATATTAGTTACCTAATAACTTCCTATTCTCTCAACAGGATTCCAAAAACTCAAATTGTAACTAAGCCGCGTTTAAGGCTTAGGAAATAATAGCACTCCTTAAATCAAATATATTTTAATGTTAGCATATTTAAAGTATACGCCGAATAAATTTTTATTTCAAGTCCCCGCGCAACATAAAGCAGTTTGCGTTGCTCGATACTCCACAAAAATTAAAACCCCCATAAAGGGGGTCTAAATTTTTACGGAGCCGACGAGATTCGAACTCGCGGTCTCTGCCTTGACAGGGCAGCGTGTTAACCAGGCTACACCACGGCTCCTTAACTACTCTTATATTATATCTTAATTTTTGGGGGGAGTCAAATAAAGTATAGGGGCTTAACAAGATAAAACTTTCATCACTCTTCAAATTTTCCCCACAAGATTTGCTCCAGCTCTAATTCCACGCCAAAAGCTTCTTTCACTTTCTCGCGCACTTGCTCAATGAGCGTTTTGATATCCTCGGCCGTCGCATGGTTAAAGTTGACAATAAATCCGGCGTGCTTTTCGGACACTTTCGCCCCGCCCACAGACAAACCGCGCAGCCCCGCCGCATCTATGAGGCGCGAGGCATAATCCCCCACCGGGCGCTTAAACACACTGCCGGCCGAAGGAAATTCCAACGGTTGTTTCTCTACCCGGCTGTGCTGCACACTGTTGCGCGCAGCCATAAGCTGCGTAAAATCCCCCGGTGGCAGCTTAAACCCAGCTGATAAAATTACACACGGCGGCAGCCCTTCCACCTTACGGTAAGAAAATTTCAAATCGCTTTTTAAGAGGGTAGCCGGGCGGCCTTCCAAATCCATAATGTCAAAATAATCTAAACAATCGGCAGTTTCTTGCCCGTAAGCCCCCGCGTTCATATACACCGCGCCGCCCACACTGCCCGGGATACCGGAAAGTTTTTCCATCCCGGCCAGCCCGGCTTTGCACGCCAGCTCGCACACTTTATCCAAGGGCGCCCCGGCCTGGGCTTTAATGGTATCTTCTTCTACCAAAATGCGGTTCATTTTTTTGGTGGAACACGTAATCCCGCCAATGCCGCGCCCGCTGACCAAAATGTTAGACCCAAACCCCAACACCCGCAGGGGGATATTTTCGCTGCGCGCCAATTTCAGCACAAACTCCCACGCCTCAGGCGTTTGCGGATACACATATACCTCTGCGTTCCCGCCTGCCCGGTACGTGGTGTGCGTGTTCATCGGCTCGTTAAACAAACAATCCGGTCCGAAAAACTCTTTAAGCGCGTCTTTGTAACTCATTAAAAGCTAAGTCCCACACCGCCGGTAAAACCGTGGCTGTCTTTGGTAAGGGTATAGGCCACAAAGCCCGTCAACAAGGGCAGCGGGTTTACATTCAGCCCCACCATCCCGCGCGGGGTGCCGTTGGAGGCGGACTCGTTGTGATTATATCCGCGGGTTTTTATTTTGCCGTAGTCATACCCAACCCCGATGTAAGGCGTAAAAATCAACACATTGGTAGAAGCAATAGCCGAAGCGGAATAGTGGTCGTTTTTGTAGTAATCCGTGCGGCCGTTATCATAAAACGCACCAAACGACAAATTGATTACTTCCACCACACTCATTTGATACGTCAAACCGCCGCCTAACGAGCGGTATCCGTTGGCACTGGTTCCGCGGGCCACTACCCCCACATTTACTACGGGGATTTTCGTTTCCGCAATTAGGAACGGCAAAACGGTGTAACTATCGTGCGAGATATTATTTTCCGAAGACGGTTTAAATACGCTTACGCTGGCACCCAGGTTCACACCGGGGAACATCTTGGCCCGCCCGGTATTAAAATCCACCATACCGATTAAACCGTTCAAATCCCGGTTATAGGCTTTTAAGTTGGACTTTCCCGGCACATAATGGTCGTTAAAGTCGTCGCCCATATTACCCGCCAACGCGGCTACCGGGGCCGCTAGTAACACCGCCAACAAAAACGCTAATTTTCTCATACATTCTCCGTTTGCAAAAAAGTTGGATATATAATATGATAGAAAAAGACACAAAGATTGCGCAACTGTGTTTTGCACCTTTTTATCACTAGGAGTATGATATGATTAGCCCGCTGGCCGGAACTTTAACCAAAGAAAAAATAGATGTAAAGAAACTGCAAAATGAATTTTGGAGTCCGTCCGCTACCCCTGTGCCTGTTAAGTTTGGCACGTCCGGCCACCGCGGCCAGCTGGGTGCGGGGTTTTGCGCTTTGCACGCAAAAGCGATTGCCCAGGCCGTCGCACGCCTGCACCGCGAGCAACACCTCACCGCTCCCATTTTAGTAGGCGGGGACACGCGGCTTATGTCACGCGCCACGGCCGAACTTTGCGCGCAAGTGCTGGCGGCCAACGGTCTGCCCGTCATTTTGCCGGATATCCCGGTTCCTACGCCTGTATTTTCGTTTGAAATTTTAAGCGGGCGGGCGTGTGCTTCTTTGAACGGCACGGCCAGCCACAACCCGCCGCAGGATATGGGGCTTAAATACAACCCTTCCCACGGCGGCCCGGCGGACAGCACCTTAACCGGGCAAATAGAAAAATACGCCAACGAGTATATGGCCAACCCGGCGCAAATTAAAACCATGCCGCTGGAACAAGCGCGCGCACAGGGGCTCATTGAAAATGCCGATATTATCACGCCTTATGTAACGGCTCTTTCCAAGTACATTGATTTTGAAAAAATCGCGCAAGCACCGCTCCAGTTTGCCGTGCATCCTTTAGGCGGTGCCAGCCTGGCTTTTTACCAAGCCATTATCAAAAAATACGGGCTTAACAATGTGGACATCGTCAGCACCGAGCAAGACCCCACGTTTTACTTTATCCCCATTGACCACGACGGCAAAATCCGTATGGACCCGTCCTCCCAATACCCCATGTCCCCCCTCATTAAGTATGTACAAAACGGGGATTACCACTTTGCCGGCGCCAGCGACCCGGATGCCGACCGCTTTGGCTGTGCCACGGCGCAAGGGGGCTTAATCTCCCCCAATCACGCCTTGTGCGTAATGGCCGATTATTTAATCCGCCACCACAAAGTAAAAGGGGCCAATACCCTGGGCCGCACGTTGGGCACTACGGCTTTGTTGGACCGCTTGGCCGCCCAACACCAACTGGGGCTTGATGAAGTAAACGTTGGTTTTAAGTACTTTGTAGAGGGTTTACGCGCCGGGAAATATGTACTGGCGGGCGAAGAAAGCGCCGGGATGTCGCTCAGCGGTTGGACAACGGAAAAGGACGGTATTTTTGCCGTATGCCTTTTAATGGAAATTACTGCCGCCGAGGGAGACGTGGCCGCCCTATACAACAAACTAACCGCCCAATACGGCACGCCGTATTACACGCGCGTGGATATCCCCACGGATGATGCCACCAAGGCCCGTGTAAAAGCCCTTAAAGCGGCCGATTTTGCCGCTGTAAAAGAAGTAGCCGGCGAAAAAGTCCTGCGCGTGCGCGACACGGACGGCCTGAAAGTCTATTTGGAAAATTCGTGGTTTTTGGTGCGCCCCTCGGGCACGGAAAACATCCTCAAAGTATACGGCGAAACATTTGTCAGTAAGGCCCACTTGCAAACGCTTATTGACGAGGCACAAAAACTACTCAACTAGCCACCTTATTTCAAAAGGGCCGCTTGAAGAAGCGGCCCCGTTTTTTTAGCAATTACAGGATTTTACATTCGGCGGATACGATTGGTGTAAATCCTCCAAGTCCTGTTCGTGTTCCAACTCGTCTTCTAAAATTTCCCGCACCAGGTGCTCGGTAATGGGGTCTTTGCCTGCTACCATTTCCAACAGTTTTTGGTAAACCTCTATCGCGCAGCGCTCGCCCTGGATATTTTGCTCCAAAAGCACCTTTCCGTCCGGGTCTTTGGGTGCCAGGTAGCCGCACGTACTTTCTTTAAGCCAAGCGTCCGGCGCAATCGCCGGCGTACCGCCCAGCTGCACAATCCGCTTGGCTAATTTTTCGGCGTGTTCCAACTCCTCGCCGGCATGTTCGGCCAATTCGCCCCCAATGACGCCGGCCATTTTCCCTTCTACAATTTTGGCCCCAATCCAGTATTGGTAATAGGCCAACCACTCGTCACAGTAAGCGCTGTTTAAGTCTTTGAGCAGCGCGTCTAAATCCAAGCCCGCGCGGGTTACTAATTCTTTAGCTTTCATTCCCATAACAACCTCCTGTTTCATTCAATTTGGTTATTACTATACCAGTCCTGTTTCCATTTCGCAAGCCAAAAAAGTAATTAGTTGCGCTCCCGTTAAATATGCTACAATAACCCCAAGCAGTTTTATAATTTGAAGATTATTTGTTGAAGTGTGGGGCAAGCCCACACAGAGCAAAGAAAGGTTTTTATAAACCTTTCCGAGCAGGTTTCAAGTCAGCAAATAGTCGCTTGTGTCTTGCCTGTTCCCTTTATTGAGGATAGGTAGACGGCGATTATTTGTCTAAGGGTCACTTGAAACCGCTCTTAAACAAAGTCGCCGTCTTTTTTGTTGGAAAAATGGACGTGATAAAAACAGGAGGATGTAGTATGAAACATAGCAATACCCGGCGGGGTTGTACGCAAGAAAGTAATTATGTAGGGCGGGGTTTCCCCGCCGAACGGGCCGTTTGGCCTTTAACAAATCAAAGAGGCACAACAGTAGGTCAGGTTTTGCCTGACAATGCCCCGGCCAAGGGGCATCCTTTCTCTTTGACAATTGGAAAAAATAACGCTTATTGTCAGGTAGAACCTGACCTACATAAACTACATAAACAACGTGCAGGTTTTACCCTCATCGAGCTCTTGGTGGTAGTGCTCATCATTGGCATTTTAGCGGCAACAGCGGTGCCACAGTACCAAAAAGCCGTGGAAAAATCCCGCTTGGCCGAGGCCCTTACCAATATAGACATTATCACAAAAAACGTGGATTTAATTATATTGGAAAAGGGAACAGGGGGCAGTAGTGCCTTTTGGTCAGATCGTAAAAATTGGGCAATCGATTTAAGCGGCGGGGAATGGATTCCCCCGTCATATTTTACTAAAAACTTTATTTATAATATAGAGGATTCTTCATTCATAGACGTATATCGTTGTTCCGGTACTTGTACGGGCGATGAGGAAACGGATAAAGAAAATGCAATTTACAATTTATGGCAAGCATATAGGGTGGTAAAAGAAAACCCTTCCAAAAATTGCGCAGGATTCACCCCTTTAGGCAAATCCATATGCCAATCATTAGTTGCACAAGGTTGGCAAGATGTCAGCACATACAACTAATATTTCACAGCCCCTCACACTGAGGGGCTGTTTATTTTGCAGTAAAAACAATCGTTTAAAAATGCCCGCCGATTTTGAACCCAATGTGGTGCGTACCGTCGTTTACGTTCTTGGTAAAATTCAGCCCCAGCGGCAGCGGGAAACGCCACAACCGGTAGCTCAGCGTAGCCCCGACCCCGGTATGCGGCTGGTACGAGTTCCCGCCTGAGGTAATATAGGCTTGCTCATAAAACGGCATCAAGCTCAGCAGCCCGGTTTTGTTGCGCAAGATAAAGTACGTAAAGCTAATCCCGGCCGACACGCCGCCCTTGCCGCGCTGTTCGCGGTCATAAATGCCCATGCCAAAAAGCAAATCGCCCGAGCGGATTTGGTTGCTAAACGGGGCGCGCATCGCACGCTGGGCCTTGGCAAACACGGCTAAAATGTGCCGGGTTTTCAGCTCCCACATGTACCCACCGCTAAGCGCCAACTTTTGGATTTCATAATCGCTCCCGGTCCATTCGCCGCCGGCAGTATAGGAAACCGTGGCCAATTTCCCGGTGCGCACCCGCGGCAAATCAGCCAGCGCATGGGCCTTGTCCGACCAGCCCACCCCCGAAAGGGCCCCCATATTAAGCCCGGGGCGCAAATCGTCGGCGTATTGCAAACCCACGGAAATATGTGAGTGATTACCGCTGTCTAACACGTCGTCCTTATAGCGGTAGTATTCATATTGCGGAGTAATGGACGCACTCCACACGCGCGAAAGCCGCCGGCGGTATGTGAAAGTTACGTCATCTTGCCGGCCGTGCACTTCGCCTATTTTAAAGTCATCGTGTTTGCCGCGGTCGTCGGCGGAAGAAAAAATCCCCGGGTTACTCATCCACCCACCCGAATAAAAACTCTGCTCAAAATTGATGTGCGCATATCCCACATAAAAGAAATCATCCCCCAGCGAGAGCCCTGCATGCGTGGCAAACCCGTCCCGGCCGCCGCCCACAAACAAAAACGCGCTCTCCCCCTGCTTTAAAATGTTGCCGCTGGCTAGCGACATCCCCGCCGAGCGTTTTTTGCCGCTCATAGCAAACACCATGGGGAACACGTAGCTGCGGTCATCGGCTTTGATGTGGATATCCACCCCGTCTTTGCGTTTTTGTTCGATAAATTTCAACGTCTTAAACACACGCAAGCGGTGTAAATCGTCCTGGGCTTTTTGATATTCTTTTTCGGTAAATTCTTCGCCCGCTTTTAGCTTAAAGCGTTTGAGCAGCGTTTCCTCGCTCATCCGCGTTGTTTCTGCGGTAACGGAGTGTACCGTTTCGCCGTACGCGCCCAACGGCAAGCAGCACAGTAAATAGACTAGAAATTTTTTCATACCTGTATATTATAGCGCATTGTGTTTCTTTTCGACTGTCCAAAAAAGGATTAGTTTTTATGCTATAATAAAAAAAACCACTTAGGAGCTTGCTATGGCCAGACGCGACAAAATAAACTATTATTTGGATTTAGCCGATATTGTATCCCAACGGGGCACCTGTTTGCGCCGCCGTTACGGGGCCGTGATTGTAAAAAATGACGAAGTGATTTCCACCGGGTACGTGGGCGCGCCGCGCGGGCGCAAAAACTGCTGCGACCTGGGCACCTGCATCCGCCAGCAGCTCAACATCCCCCGCGGCGAGCGCTACGAACTGTGCCGCAGCGTACACGCCGAGGCCAACGCCATTATCAGTGCCTCGCGCGATAAAATGCTGGACTCTACACTCTATTTGTCCGGCCGCGAAGTCAGCACCGGCGAATTTATCAAAAATTCCAACTCATGCAGTATGTGCAAACGGATGATTATTAACGCCGGGATTAAAAAAGTAATCGTGCGCGACACCGCTACCGAGTTCCGCGAAATCAACGTACAAGACTGGATTGATAACGACGAGTCTTTGCAAGGCACCAAGGGATATTAAACAAAATAGCACAAAAGCGCACCCGGTTTGGGTGCGCTTTTTTTGCGGCTAAAAACTTTTAAAGGTACATTTCCAACTTATCCAGCTGTTTACCTGCGTCGCTATACACGGTAAGGGTGAGCTTGTGGTCCACAATTTTCACCACCCCGTAATGCCGCGCAGACACAAAACGCGCGGTGTACTCTTCGGGATGTACGCGGCGGCCCGGGTCGGCCGCGGCCGTACCCAGCGTAACATACGTCACCCCGCGCGGGTGGGTTTCCCCGCCGCGCAGCGGGAAGGTGCGCTCATAATCCGGGTCACCCCCTTGCAACACCAAGTTCACGCGGTAATCTTCAAAAATTTTTACCCACGCCTCTTGCACTTTGGGGTTGCTTCCCCCCAATCCCGTGGAATAAGCCGGCGCATTCATAATGACAATTTTCCACTTATCCCCGGCCGTAGACAACGTAGTTTTAAGCCACTTGGTTTGGGCAGATTCTTCGTCAATATCCGGCGCCCATACGGCCCCTTCGGCCACGTTGCTGTCCAGCACAATAAAGCGCACGTTGGCACTGTCAAAAAAGTAGTATTTGGGGGTGGCGTTACTCCACGGCATTTCGTGGTAGCGGGAATAATTCGTGCGCAAAAAATCTTTGCTCTCACGGTTTTGGCGGTCCAAGCCGTATTCGTTGGGGCCCAGTGCCACTAAAAGCGGCCACTTCTGCAAAGCGGCCTGGAGCGGTTTAAACAAAGCCCCGTCCGCCTCTTCATTAAGCCCGCTGTAGGTCAAGTTACCCGTATGCACAATAAAATCAGCCTGTTCGGTGGCCATCAAATCTGCAATGGCCCGGCGGGCGCGGGTTTGCGTATCGTCCTCTACGTCGCTTACCGGGTCGCTGCCGGTATTGCCCAGCGCCAAAAAGGTAACTACTTTGCGCTCCGGCGAAAACAGCGTGCGAAACGTCCCGCTAATCGGCTCTTGCACGCCGTCTTTAGCCGCGTTGGGCACGTACAAATGGTAGCAATAATCCTGGTTAGGCACCAAGCCGTAAAGCACGGCCTTGTGGTTATACGCGGCCGGGGTGAGCGTCATAATTTGGTTGCACCGCGGGGCCGGCCCATACTCCAACCAGGAAGGCACCTGCGTGCTGGTTTGCCAGCGCACCGTCATAGCAGTTTGGGTAGGGTTTTCCAGGTACGGTCCGCGGATCACTTGCGCCCCGTACACAGGGCCCCCCATTAAACAAGCCAATAATAATAAAATTTTCTTCACGCTTTTATTTTACCAAAATATAAAGAATAAAAATATACCGCAATTGCTTAAAATTTTGTTAAATAACCTTATATGAAAAAATTATTCTTTCTTTTAGTGATGTTAGGGTTTGCCCCTTTGTGTGTATCCGCCGGCGAATTATCCGGCGCGGCAGAATATACGGGTTCGTCCGAATTTAACCAAGTAAAAGCCCAGGCGGCGTGGCAGTTTGCTTTGAACTGGTCCGTGGGCGTAGAAGGGAAATTTGCCGATGAGGACGCGTTTAAAGACCCCATTTACGCCGTTAAAATGCCCATTGCCTTTAACAGCGATTTGTTTTCTTTTAACATTTCCCCCTTCTACTATTTCAAAAACAAAAGCGACCATGCAGAGTATAACGCCTTTGGAGTATCGGGCAAATTGATTATGACGCTGGAAGATGATTCCTTAAACGAGCTTTACTCCCATGCCTACTTGGGGGCGGCCTTCGCACGCCAACAGGGTATTTTAGCGTTGGATGACGGGCGCGTATCCGACCAATACTACTCCCAAGCCGCTTACACACTGGGGTTGCACAAAAATTTCTTCCGCGCGTTTAGCTTTGAAGCCATCGGTACCGCTTTCCAATACCCCGACGGCATCACCGGCGTACAATCCTTCCGCGGGATTATGGACCAACAAGATCTGGTTTTCTTGCAAAGCCACGATATCGTGCACGAACTGCCCAAATATACCGTCGGGGGCCGCTTTACACGCTTATGGGCGGACCGCCGCGCCACCTTGTACGCAAGCTACCGCTTTGGCGAATTTTACACCGCCGACCCGGAACATTCCGTAGTGCTGGGCAATACCTTTGCTTTAACCCAGCAAATCCAGTGCGATTTGGCCTACAACCACCTGCGCACCGTGCATAACGAAAACAAGCGCGATATCTTTTACGCCCAACTGCGTTTTGTATTTTAGGAACTTATATGACGGAAAACGAAGCCCTTTCTGCTAAAGCCTTAACGCTTATTTCGCATAAGCTGCGTACGCCGCTCTCCATTATTAACGGCTACTCGGAGGCGGTCCTTTCCCAAGCGCAAAAGGAAAAGTTTTCCCCCTTTACCACCAAAGCCTTGCACGAAATCTACAAACAAGGCAACCGTATGTCTTTGTTGGTGGAAAAGCTGATGTCTTTTAACCAGGTAGCCAATGCCGACCCGGCCACCCTGGATAAACAACCTGTCAATCTAAAAGAACTCATCAAAGAATGTGCCGAAAAAGCCATCGCCCAAGAAGGCACCGAAAAAGGCGTTCCGCCCCAGCAAACCGGCGGCGTCAAACGCGGTACGTTTATTGAAATTGACTGTTCCAGCCAGCTCACGCTGACCGTCAACGGCGAAATGCTTAAATTGTGTATTTTGGAACTGCTTAGTAACGCCATTAAATTTAATAATAAGCTGGAAAAAACTATCAAGGTACAAGGCACCAATCACGGCGACAGCATTTCCATTGCCGTGCGCGATTACGGCGTAGGCATCCGCCCGCAGGACGTATCTAAAATTTTTGAACCGTTCTACCAGGTAGACGATTATTTTACCGGCCAAGTCAGCGGTTGGGGCCTGGGGTTGCCCATGGTCCAGCGCGTGCTGGACTTACACCGCGGCTCCATTAGCGTCGTGTCGAACCGGGGGCTGGGCTCTATTTTTACTCTTTCTTTTCCCTTATGAATGCGGAAGAATTATTAGAACAAATTACCATCTGGTGCGACGAATTACGCACACTGTTGCAACAACAAACGGCTCCCTTGGAGGATTTGGGCCGCCGGCTGCTGCAAATTACCCAACAGCTGCGTAAAAATATAGAAGTGCGCGACACTGCTTTCGCTCCGGATTTTAACAGCTATGTTAAAGCGTTGCGTAACACGTTGGACCAAATAGACCCGGTGTGGGCGGCGCTGCGCGCCCAAGTGCGCCAAACGCCCGATAAAGACTGGGGCGGGCAGTTGGCTCTGGCTGCCAAAGGGTTTAACAGCCGCGCCAAAGCACTAAGCCGTGCATGCGACGATTGGACCGCCGCGTACGACCGTTTTTGCAAGCAGTACAAAAATTTTACCGCCGCCAAATTAAATGTATGGCTGCTGACTTCCTGCTATAACGATTTGACCGGCTTAACCGGCAAAATACTTTTCTTGGCGCGCGAAATTGCCCGCAAAACCGGGCAAAACAGGGAGCCTAGTTATGATTGAAAAACCGCTGTATTACTATTTCAAAGCCAGCACCATTTGCTTAACCATTATCGCCGCCGGGGTGGTAACGGCATTTTTGGTATATACCAAGGCCTTGCTCATCCCGCTGGTCATCTCCATTTTTCTCTACACCATTTTGGCCCAAATGACATTGCTGCTGCGCCACAAACTAGCTTGCCCCAAGTGGCTGGCCCTCACTATTGCGATTGTGCTGTTTATCGCGTTTTTTGTGGGAGTGGTGTGCTTTACCGTCAACTCCGTGGGCGATTTTTTTAAAGGGGCCGACCTTTACCGCCAAAACTTAATTGCCACCGTGTCGGACCTGTTAAACCGTCTGCAAGCCCACGGCATCAATATAGACAAAAATTTAATTGAAGGCTACTTGCACGATTTACCCGTGTTCAACTGGCTGCGTAACTTGGGCGGGCGGCTGTTTGGCATTTTCTCCAATTTCACTATTATTTTGCTGTTTATGATTTTCTTTTTATTCGGCAGCAAAAAGACCCCGCCCATTACCAACCCGGCTATTAAAGAAATGCTGGCTACCGTATCCATCTATTTGTCGGTCAAGCTGATAGCTTCCCTAGTAACGGGTATTTTGGTAGCCGGAGTGCTGTTTGGCTTTCAAGTAAAACTGGCCCTGGTGTTTGCGTTGTTTGCGTTTTTACTCAATTTTATCCCCAGCGTAGGGTCCATTACTGCTGTGTTGCTGCCTATTCCCATCTTGTTTTTACAATTTGGAACCGGCCCCCAATTTTGGGTGATTTTGGGGTTACTGAGCACCATTGAATTTGTCGTTGGCAACTTAGCCGAACCGCGCTTTTTGGGCGAGGATATGGACTTACACCCCGTAGCCGTCATTGGCTCGTTGGTGTTTTGGACGTTGGTATGGGGCGCTCCGGGGGCATTTTTATCCGTGCCGCTCACGGGCTCTATTAAAATTGTACTGAGCAAAATCAAACACACCCGCCCGGTCGCCGAATTTTTAGCGGGCCGTCTGCCGCATTAAACTGGGAACACAGGAGGAAAACCTAAGACGTAATTTTATAATTTAAAACTGTTTTTGAAACCGTATTTGGATACGGTGTGTACGGAATATCCGTACTCGAAGGAGTCAAAAATAGCCGAAATTTTAAGCATAAAAGGCTGGACTTGCAAACCCACCTTTTATGCTGAGCGTTTGCCACCCGTAGAGGTGGCAAACCACGGCTATTGTGCAAGTCCACTCCTTCGAGGATTTGTATAACAGCCGTTTTTGTTATCTAAATCCCGACCTGAGTAGGAGCAAAAATGAACCTTACAAACACCCGGCGGGGTTTCACGCTTATTGAGTTGTTAGTCGTTGTGTTAATCATTGGTATCTTGGCAGCGGTAGCCGTACCGCAATACCAAAAAGCCGTAGAAAAAGCCCGTAGGGCCGAAGCCGTGCAAATATTGCACCAAATTCACCATGCGAGCCAGCTCTACAAATTGGCCGGAAATGATTATGGCGACGGCGAATTTTTAGAGAAAGCCGATATCGGCTGGCCGGCCGAATTGACTACCGAAGATTGTTTTGAAGACGGCCCGATGTGTTTTCAAACTAAAGACTGGCAATACGTGGATAATACCGGAGGAGATTTTGTAGCAATTCCTGTCCGTTACTTGGAAAATCCTCCCTATGAACTAGGTATCGATGTAAATCCAAATAGTGAAGATGTTGGCAGAGTTTATTGTTTCACCATGGACAAAACTTCCACCGATTGTCAAAAAATATGCGGAAGTAATAGTTGTTATTTAGACTAAACGGCGTATTGCAACTATCCCCCGGCTTATCTGGGCCGGGGGATATTTTAGGTAAAAAAGTTTTCACGTGAAAACTTTGTTAGTTATGTTAATTATTAGCGGCCTTGGCTTGGCGCACTTTATCAAACAGGTTATCCACCGTAGCACGCTGCAGGAAGGCCTCCCACTCGCCGGGCGTTAGTTCAAAGTCGTCCATGACGATGTAGGAAATTTCCTGTGCCGCTTTTTTCATGTCTTTTTTCTGCTTGATATATTCATTTTCCAGCTCTACGTAGCGGCTGGCAATGGCATAATCCACTTGCGCTTGCGTATAAGCAGAGGTTTGGGCGGTTTGTTTTACCGCATCATCTTGCAGCGTATTGGTATCCATAAACCCGGCAAACGAAGCATCGCCGGGCGCGGGTTGGGTGGGCTGAGCGCCGGGTGCGCGTTGAGCAGCCGTTTCCGGTGCAGGTTGGAAATCAGCACTGCCGGGGCTGCGGCGGGAAGGTTTATTCACAGAGCGCGACGACGAAACGACGGGTGCTTGTGCCGCTTGGTCTTGAGCCTGGGGTTGGGCGTCCTCATTTTCCAGCGGTTGCCAATCGCCTGCAGGCTGGTCGCCGGCCGGGGTAAACATTTCATGATGCGGTTGGTCCGGCGGGAGCGCCACGGAGGCATCCTCGGTGCTGTTTACCACGCGCCCGTTAATTAAATTGGAACAGGCCGACGGGTTCACAATAAAATAGATACTTAAAATAATACATACTAAAATAGCGGCTTTGATGATAATTTTTAACATATACACTCTCCTTCCTATAGCTTAGCAAATTTTACCCGTATGGGACAACACGCTAGCGGCTACCGGCCAAACGGTGCAAGGGCAGCGCGGGGGCTGCCTCCACAGGTTGGGCAGGCGCAGCAGAAGGCGTTGCGGCTGGTGCCGGGGCCTGGCCTTGCAGCTGCTGCACGCTTTGCTGGAATTGCGGGTTGGAAAAAATCTCGTTAATTTTAGAGGCAAAATCCGGGTTACTTAGGTGCTGCTGCACCACGCGGACAATTTCGGGGTTTTTTTGGATGAGTTGGGCCAAATTTTGGGAGCTTAAATCCGCCAAATTCTGCACGGAACCTTGCGTAGTGGCTTGTAAATCTTGGTTAAATTGGGCAAAGGAAGGTTCTTTTGTAAAATCTTCCACAATTGAGTGCAGCGTCTGTTGGGCCTGGGCTTGGCGGGCTGCCGGCTGCAGGGGAGTATCTTCCAAATAAATAGACGATTGGTACGGCCGGTAGGGAACCGGGGCTTGCATCGGCTCGGCCTGCGGGGCCGCCAAAGACACGGGCACATGCTGGAATGAAAAAGGTTCCCCGTCGTTAAGAGCGGCTGCCTCTTGGGCTTGTGCGTAGCGTTGCCACGCCTGGTAGAGGCGGGCCGCGCCCATATACAACAGCGCGGCCACCATCAGTCCAATTAAAGCATAACTGGTTTTAGACATAGTTATTTGACTTCGATTACTTCAATGTCAAACACTAAGACCGAGTTGGGCGGTATCGGCCCCACCGGGCGGTTGCCGTAGGCCGTATCGGCCGGGCAAACTACTTTGGCGCGCGAACCGGGTTTCATCTGCTGTAAGGCTTTGGTCCAGCACGGGATGACGTCGGTCAAGCGGGTGGTAAACGCTTGGCCGCGCTCGCGCGAACTGTCAAACTGGGTGCCGTCAATGAGCGTACCGGTGTAGTGCACGGTGGCAGAACCGTCGGCCTTGGGGGCTTTGCCTTTGCCGGGTTTGGAAAGTTTCATAAGCGCCCCGTTATCAAGCTCTTTGACCCCTTTTTCTTTTTTGAAATTTTCCACATATTCCTTTTGGGCGGCTTCGCGCTTTTCGGAAATTAAGCGCGCATCGTCTTGGTATTTTTGGATAATTTGCGGCTTGTAACTTTCCACGTCCGTTTGGGCGGCTTTGTTGAGCAAGCTGTCGCGCATACCTTGG
The DNA here is from genome assembly GCA_947170005.1 of uncultured Elusimicrobium sp. GTDB lineage: Bacteria > Elusimicrobiota > Elusimicrobia > Elusimicrobiales > Elusimicrobiaceae > Avelusimicrobium. The sequence goes on along the minus strand of CAMVRX010000006.1, from coordinate 5,812 downwards.
GAAACGGCTTTGTAATCGTCCTCATTATCCAAGATAAGCTGTTTTTTGAGGTTATCCCCCAGCAAAAACCCTAAGGAATAGAGCATTTTGTTGCGCTCGGCCGGGTCATTGGCGGCAGGTTTAGCCTCTTGTGCCAAGGCCAACACCGGCATGAGCAGTAGTCCTAATACAATTATTTTTTTCATAATTTCTCCTTATTTTGTTTGTAAATAATTTTCTAACCGTTTGGCAATTTGGTCGGCGGCTTGTTCGCCCACGGCTTGCATACTGCGCCGCAGCGAATCTTCCACCCGGCCTGTGCCGGCCCGTTCGTGCACGTTAAAGCGCGAGAACGTCACCCCGCGTTCGCTATCCACCAAACTGATAGCGGCCCCGCTGGAGCACCACACCAAACCGTCCACCTTTTTAGACGTATAATTGTCCACTTCCGTTTCAATTTTTACACTAAGCACTTGGTCCGGGTCCGAGGAGTCCACAACTCCGAGCCCCATTTGGTTGAGCGCGTCCACCACATAGGTAACCAGCACCTGGCTTTCTACGCCCGTCACGTCCACCCCTACCCGTACAGCGGCCAGTTTTTCTTTAAAAATGTTCTTATACGGGGCAAAGGTTTGCGGGGCATAACTGCTGCGGTCCGCCTGCAAAAATTGGTACGCGTCATCCAGGGCCAAGCGGCGCTCAATTAAAGGCTGCATTTTGTACGCGACTTTTAAATCGGCCAGCGGATCTTCGGGCGTGGCAAATTGTTGGGACATTCCGGCCAGCTGCACATCGGTCTGGTACAACAACGGCGTAAGCACGGCGTTGGCTTTTTCGCGCGGTAAAACAGCCAGCGCAAAGAAATGTTTGCCCTCGGCTTGTTTATCGCGCCAGACTTTTTCTACTTGGGCGTTGGCCATTAAATCGGGCACTACGTCTTGCCCGGCAGACGGCGTATGCTGCAACAGTTCTTGTTGCATAGCGGCTAAGGCAGCTTGCGCCGCCTCTTGCTTAGTACCGCCTTCCCCGGCCACAACGTAATACGTAGCCGCATCCAGCTTGCTCATTTGGTAAGTGACAGTGTTTTTGTTGAGCCCCCCGCAAGCGGCCAAGGCTAAGGCTAAAAAAATGCCGGTAAGTTGTTTCATCGTTCCCTCTTAGTAGGCGCTGCGGTGGTGCAGGAAAACCCGCCCCCCCGGGGCCACGTTTACATTTTCAAAAGTATGACCGCCTATTATATTACCATTTTTATCGGTGAATTGAAGTGTAATATTTTGCGGGCCCGGCGCCACAAAAGCGCGGGTCATGTAAATTTGTGCGGGCAGCGTAAACCACTGGCGGGTATCGGCTTTTTCAGTGGCGGAACCAAAGACACTTACGGCCATTTCCGCCAGCCAGCCGGCCGAACCCCAGTGTTTGCCGTCTTCGCTGCCGTCTATTGCATGGCGGGCCTGCACGGCAGCCACCCGGCGCAAAATCGCCCGCGTGGCCACCCGGAACCAAATACCGGGGAGTTTTTCTTCCAAATCTTGTTTAATCAGTTCTTCAATATCCGTCATTTTTTGGAGCGCGAGCGACCGGCCGTTAATTTGTGCCACCGACCCGGCCACCTGAGTAGGTTGGCTTTCCAACACCGGGTACGAAACGGTAATGGCAGCGCCTGTCAGCCCGGCCGTAATGGCGTTTTGCACTTCGGGGGATACCGGGCCGCCATCCTCCACCGGGGTATCTGCCCAAGCCAGCGCTTGGTGCCAGGCCACCTGCATAGTTTGGCTTTTTTTAAGCGGCACCTGCCCCACTGCGTGTAAAATAATCACTTCGCCATACTGCTGCCAGTGGGACGGCACGGTAAATTGCGGCGTGGCCCAGCCGCGTTTTTCGTAAGCGTTTAAGGCACGGGTACGGGCAATACGTGCATCGTCCAATTCGCCGGAAGATTCCAAAATTAAACTGGCCATGTACTGCACAAAAGGGTCGTCGTTATAGCCGTGTTTTTTCGCGCCGCGCAAGTGGTCTAAGAAAAACACCGCTTTGCGGGCTTCCACGGCGGCGGAAGGAATATCCTGCTGCACCAAAAAATTCATCGCCCGATAGTAGAAAGTGAGGGCGGTTTCGTAAGGGGCGGCATAGTAGGGGGTAGTTAAATCGTTTATCACCAGGCGCGAGGCAGAGGCCGTGGCGCTTTTGGTGTAGGAGTCGGTAATGCGCTGCTGGGCTTGGGCAAAAAGCGGGTCGCTGGATGTATATGCCCCCGCATCATACAGCAAGGCCCCGCGGTCCAATTCTACCAGCAAGATGTCGCGCTTGCCGTAATTTTTGCGGGCTTTGGCGGATACCAAATCGGCCGCTTCTTGAAATTTGCCTTGGGCGGCCAAGTGATTGACTTCGTATTTGTAGCGCAAAGAAGGCGCCCCGCAGGCGGAGCACAACACAACCCCACAAACCGCTAAAAGCGCCTTCTTCATACGTGTTAGAATGAAACTTTACTGCGTTTGACGTATTTTTTAATTTGTTTTTGGCCGTTCCACACAATTTGGTTGGTTTTGATATCAATGAGTTTTAAGTTCGTTTGATAGAACACCACGGCCTTGCTGCCGGCTTGGTCGACCACGCTGCTCAGCACGCCGCTAAGCATATAATCGGCCCCGATTTCCTGGCCGAAGGCTTTGCGGGTTTCCTCGCTGGCAAATTCGTCCTGTTCCAAGCGTTCGTTGCGTACTTCGCCGCGTTCGTCCTTGGAGGCCACAAAATTTACTTTGCCCGAGTTAATCAGCGCGCGCTGCATTTCTTCTACAAACACGTCCGTGTTAATGTGTTCCATGGTTTTGTTGGACACGGTACCCACAATGACGGTAGGCTCTTTACCGTTGCGGGTTAAAAATTTGGTATACCAGCCGCTGTTTAGACAGTCGGTAATCATTTCCTGGGCGACCATTTGGGCGTCGGTATCGTTCCAGCCGCCGCTGACGTCTTTGACCAAATTGGTCTCCACGCGCTTGACCTTAGGCGCACAGGCAAATACAAACGGTACAACCAGTAAAGCAAGTATTAGTTTTTTCATGTTTTCTCCTTATTGTGATGCTACATTTATTGTAACAAATTACAACGCTTTGTTATTGCATCCGGGCGCATAAATCTTGCCCGGCCCAGTCATTATCGGCATAGTTGCACTGCACCGTGCCCTGGGGGACATCCACCTCCAGCCATACCGGCAGCTGCTTGTGAGAAATGCGCAATACGCCCTCCTCCAAAAGCTGGAAAGTATAATCCGGGCAGTCCAGGTGCGGCCCCTGCCCGTTGGTAACCATGGGGCAAGGCAAGGGAAGGTCCAACTTTTTAAATAACGGCGTATAATGGCCGTATTGTTGCTTATAAGATTCTTCAGCAAAGGCAAGCGCGCGGCCCAGGTCGGCCATTTGGCTTAACCGTTTGCCTTGGTGGCGCTTAGAATACTGCGGCCACAGCAACGCAAAACAAAATGCAACCGCAATAATAACGGCCAAAATTACACGGTAGATAGAACCTCGTTGGTTGTGAAACATACCTTCCTCCTATAAAAACAGCGTGAGTAAAATAAAATATCCGCCCATCAGTACCAGCCCCGTAGGCACGGCCACGCGGGCCCACGGACGGCTTTTAATACCCAGTTTTTCGGCCGCCACAATGTTGGGCAGATTTCCCTGCACCAGCATACTGCCACAAGCGGCCAGGCCAATGACCATATAAATAAGATCCGCATGGGAAATGGTCGGCACGATTTCAATAGCGGCCAGGGTGGCGTTGTCAATAATCACAGAAACGGCATTGGCTAAAAACAACACTTTTCCGCCCAAGTGCGTAATGGTACTTTGCGCCAGCGGCCGCAGCCCGGTGCTAATTAGCGTAAGCGCAGCCACAAACATATAAATGTGCCAAGTGCGGCGCAAAATGGAAGAATAGGTTTCTTTGTCTTCGCGGATGTGCATTTGCAAGGTAGTCCCCGCGTGGCGCGCCACATATCCGGCCGCTACTGACAAACCGCAAACCGCGGGCAAAATCCAGCTCCAAAACGTGCGCATTAAAAAGAAGAAATCGGCATGGTGCGGCGGGCCGGAAAGGGCATTGTTAATAACCAGCCCCATCGGTTCGGCCAGCGGCGTGAGCACCGCCCCCAACCCAATGGCATAACAGGCAAACACGGTAATTTGTACGCTGGTTTCATGTTCCAAATTGACTACTTGCAACACTTCAGCCAGCAACAAGGCCGCTACCGTAACACTTACCAGCGAAGAGGCCACCCCCAAGCAAAACACCAGTAGCGCAAAGCTGTAACACGGCTCCAACGCACGGAAAAATGCAAACAGCACCCGGAAAATATAACGGGAATAATTATTAAAAATCACGCTGACTACCAGCACGATAAACGACACATACACCGGCGAGGCCAACGTCTTGCGTACCAGTTCGCCGCTCCAGGCGCCGCTTACCGTTACCGCCGCCGCGCCGACGGCCAGCAGGAAAATTTCCAAGTGGCTTTCTACCCAGCGCACCGTCAGCGGCAGCACCAGCAAACAAAGTGCCACCAGGCCTAATAATAAATTCATCCACAACGGGACTGATGTTTCCATAGTTACATTTTAGCATAATAAGCCCGTTGAGCCCAAACCGCTGTTTTTAGTACAATAATGGGGTAAGCTGTTACACATTATTTAAGGAGACACTACATGAAAAAAGTATTATTTGCTGTATTTGCCTTGACGGTAACGATGTCTTGGCCGACGGCGGCCACCGCCGCTGATTCTTGCGGCTGCGCGGCTGCGGATGTAACCTGCATTAACAACTGCACGCTTTCCAAAGTGAGCACGTTGCGCCAGAACGTCCAAACCCAAAAAAAACAAGCGGCCAACAAACTCAATTCGGCCAAAGCCAATCAAGCTAAAAACAATGAGGCTGCCAAACAAGCCAAGGCAAACGCCAAGGCCCAAGCCAAAGAGCAAGCCGCTGCCAAAAAAGCGGAACTGAAAAAACAGGCCGAAGCTAAAAAAGCAGCTTTGAAAGATACGAAAAAAGCGGCCAAATCCCAAGCGGCTGCCCAAAAAGAAGCTGTAAAAGCCAAATCCGCTAACGCCAAAGCTACCGCCAAACAAGCCAAGGCCGATGCCAAAGCACAAGCTAAAACGGCTAAAGAAGAAGTAAAAGCCCAAAAAACCGAAGCTAAACAAGCTGCCAAAGACGCCAAAAGCGCCTTGAAAGCCGAAAAAGAAGCTTGGAAAAGCTTAGCCAAATAAGTAACTTTTCTTTGCACAACATAATCCCCGCTTACAAAGCGGGGATTATTTTAACAACACCAACACTCGTACTCTTCGTCACCTTCTTCAAAATCGGCCGCGTCCGGCACGCTCAACAATTGGGCGTAATTTAAGGTGGTTTGCTGGCCGGTACATTCATTGGTCCTAATTACAAATTTACCGGAATCAAACAAACACAAACACACGTCTTCTTTTTGGTATTGGGCGTGTAAAAACGACCAAGGAGTTTCTTCATTCAAAAACGTCCCTGAAAACTCAAAATTATCCGTATCTGAAACTTCGATGTCAAGATTGGAAACAGGGAGACAACCCCTTACCTCCTTTTCTAATTCGCATGCATGTTTTGCTTGCGAAAGCGCTTTTAAGTTTATCATGGCTTCGGCAAACCTACTTTTTACAACTGCTTTTTTATATTGCGGCACGGCCACCGCGGCCAGGATGCCGATGATGAGCACCACCACCAGTAGCTCAATAAGGGTAAAGCCGCCCATTGTTTTCCTCGCCCCCGGAGGGAGAGGGTGGCCGAAGGCCGGGAGAGGGGGTGT
>CAMVRX010000005.1 GCA_947170005.1 uncultured Elusimicrobium sp. | reverse complement strand
GCAAAATGGGCCGGACGTACGGTACAATTAACCAAGCTCTTTGCCGGGCGCGCTACGCTGGTAGGGGCAGTATTTTTGAATTTGCATTTTTTGGCTACGGTGCTGTTGCTTTTGTGCTATAGTGCGGGGCTGATGGTGCTGGCGGTAAACATTTATTTTGTATTTTTGCTTAAATAATAGTTAAATAAAGTATGCGTTTTTTAGGTATAGTGATTTGTTTTTTGTTTGTGGGTTCGGCGGCGGCGCAAACGCCGCAACAGCTTTTTGAGCGCGCCAAGCGGGAGGCGGATTTGCCTACCCAAATTGAACTGCTAACCCAGGTGATAGAAGCGTCCCCTAACCATGTGGGGGCCTACCATTATCGGGCCGATGCGTACGTAGCGTTGGGGCAGCCGCGCCGGGCGATGTTGGATTATAACCGGGTGGTGGCGCTGCGCCCGAAGGATCCGTTTCGCTACTATGCGCGTGGGTTGGCGTACCAAACGATGGGGGAACAGGCCCCTGCGTTGGCGGATTTTTCCAAGGCAATTTCGCTAAACCCGTCTTATGCTAATTTTTATTTGGCGCGTGCCCGTGCCTACCGCGACGTGGGCAAATACTCCCTGGCACTGGCAGATTATAAAAAATACGTAGGGGAAGATTGGCAAAAAGCTTCCCAAGAGATGCTGCGCGAAGTCATCCCCGTTAGTTTAAGTGCCTACCGCTACGAAACGGCCCAAGAGCAACTGGTTGCTTTGGAAAAACGGGGGGATGACTCGCCGCAGAGGTATTTGTGGCAAGGACGTATTTTGCAAAGTGAAAATAAATGGGACGAGGCCGTATCGGCCTTTAGCAAGGCGGCCAACCGCAATGACGAGCTGGCAGAAGCGTACCAGCTGCGGGGAAATGCGTTTAAGGAAATGGGGGATTATACAGCCGCGTTGGAAGATTATACCCGCGTGCTGGCGTTGGACCCGCAAGCCTATTGGTTTAACCGCCGGGGGTTGATGTACGAAGAACTGAAGAATTTTGAAAAAGCAGCGGCCGATTATGCCCGTGCTATTGAGCTAAACCCCCAGTGGGCGGTGGCGTACAACAACCGCGGGTTTGCGCGGCTTAATTTAAAAGATTATGCTGCCGCCAAGGAAGATTTTGAAACAGCGATTAAGCTGGACCCTTCCATCCCTACGCCGTATGTCAATTTGGCGGGTACCTATTGGACGTGGAAGAAAGACCGTAAACAAATGTATAAGTATTTGGAAAAAGCATTGGCGCACAATTTCAAAAATTATGAGTCTTTATTTGAAGAGGACCAAAAAGGCTGGATGTTTAAAAATGTAAACCAGACGGCCGAGTTTCGCAGTATGCTGTATAAGTAATATGAAAATTGTTTTTTGTGTAGGAAATTAAGTAAAATACATAGGTAGTTAAGACAATTTTATCTGTTTTTGAACCGTATGAGGAATACGGGTTGGCTTCCGTTGGAAGTACTACACCAAGTCAAAAGCAGTCGTTTAAGGTACAAAATGAAAAGGGTAGCTCCCGGCTTGTTTTGTACCGAGTGTTTTCCGTTTTGGCGGAGAACCGCGGCTGATGTATTTGGGGCGACTTGGTGTAGACCCGGTATAGCAGCCGTTTTATTGGCTGTGTAACGGGTCCGACTATAGAAATAGGAGTTGGTATGCAGCATGTTGTAAAAAGAGGGTTTACCCTCATCGAGTTGTTAGTTGTTGTGTTAATCATCGGTATATTGGCCGCCGTGGCGGTGCCGCAGTATCAAAAAGCGGTGTGGAAGGCGCGGTTTAGTGAGGTGGCTGTCCTTCGAAGTAATCTTATGAAGGCCTTAGAATTATACGTATTGGAAAACGGTTACCCTACAAAAGCAACTTCATTGTCAGCCGATGATTTGTCCATTGAATTGCCGTCTACATATCAATGGAATGAAGAGGAAAATATGTATTGTGGGGATTATTTGTGTTTCAATATGGGTTTGTTCCCGGACAACACTGCTTCTTGGAGTGGAATGATGTTTTCCACAAAACAAAAGGATACGGTTATGCTCAATATAGGAGAAAGTACAAATGTAGGAGGTTATTGTTATTACTACACGGATGACGGGCAAGGCCCTTGTGAGCAGACTCGGTTATGGGGATACGAAGATATAGAAGATGAAAGATAGATACAAACCCTGCCTGTAAAAAGGCGGGGCTTTTAATTGCTAGAAAAAAGATTTACTTTGCGGGAATTCTGATTTGTACAATCAGCCACATCCACAGCGGGTATGCACAAAGTAGTACAATCTTAACGGACAGAACATACTGCGGCGTGTAGCGGCCCGTGAAATATACAGCGGCGGCACTTAGCACACACGCTGCGGCTAACCCGGCCAGTTTTTTGTACTCATACGGGAGGGTATAATTGCGTTGCGTAAAGCGGAAGAGCGCCACAGCCATCGCTCCGTAGCTGAGTGCCACGGCCCACCCGGCCCCTAAAATGCCGATATGGGGCACTAAGGTTAAGTTGGTGGTAATGCTGACCGCTGCACCTAACAGCGTAATCCATAGCAGCACGCGGGTTTTTTTTGTCATCACGGGGCCGACCATAAAGTTCACATACAGCCCATAGAAAAAATATCCTGTTAATACGCACGGAATAACGTTCAGTCCGCTCCAGTAATTGGGGTTAATCAAGTGGAAGTTGCCAAACAAATTGCTTTGGATAATCGGCGGCATTAAAAACGAAAGCCCCAACAAAAACCACGAGCCCAAAGCCACAAAGCAGGTAAACACGCGCGCAAAAGTTTGTTTGGCATCGGGCTCTTTGGCGTGTGCCAGGAAAAACGGCCGCCATGCTTGGTCAAACATAGACACCAAAAGCATCATAAATACGCCGATTTTAAAGTTGGCCTGGTAGATACCCACTTGGCTAAGCCCCACCAAATGCACCAAAATAGGTTTGTCAATCACGCTGATCAATAAACTGGCCAGCCCCGACGGTACAAACGGCCAGGCAAACTGCAGCATGCTGCGTGCCAGTTCTTTTTGAAAGTGCGGTTTTTTAGCCAGCAGTTCTTTCCATACGACGGGGGAAAGCAACAATAAAGACGTGAGCGACGCAAAAATATTGGCCCACAAAATAGACGCAATCCCTTTATGCAGCACTGCAATAAAGAAGATGTTGCCCAGTACGTTTACGATAATGGAAGCCGTGCGCACACCCGCAAAATACCACGGCCGCCGTTCCAAACGCAGCTTGGTAAACGGGATCATATTGAGTACATCCAAAAGAAGTACCCACACCGCCAAGTGCACAATATAACTATACTGCGCGCCTATGCCGATAAGTGCGGCAAACGGTTTTGCCCCCAGCCACAGCAGGGCCGATAAGACCGCGCCGTTAATGAGTACACCGTAAAAACAGTGTTGGAAAACATCGGTTTTTTGTTCGTGTTCGCTGGCAAAGCGCAAGTAACTTTGGTCCAGGCCGAAGAGAAAGAGAACGTTTAACAGCGCAATGACGGCAAACATCGTGGCGATGATGCCGTATTGGCCGGGCAGCAAGTAATAGGTGTAGAACGGTACTAAACAAAAGTTCAGTAGCCGCGCCAACACCGTGGACGTGCCGTAGATAAGAGTTTCTTTACCGAGCCTTTTTATACTTGCTGCCATAATTAAGGGGTGTCATCCTGAACTTGTTTCAGGATCTCCACCATTTACAGTTTTACAAATAAAATTTCCAACAAGTCTTTGAACTTGCCTTCAATTTTTTTTGTTTCGCGGATGGTTTCCTCGTGTGATAAGGGCGTTTTGGCAATGCCGCAACCCATGTTGGTTACCCACGCCAGGCCTAACACGTCTATGCCGCATTGGCGTGCCGCTAATACTTCCGGCACGACGGACATTCCCACTACGCTGGCACCCCATTTTTTGAACATTTGGATTTCGCTGGGGGTTTCAAAGTTGGGGCCGGTTACTGCCAAATAGACGCCTTCGCCGGCGTTAATGTTGGCTTTTTTGGCAGCGGATAAGGCCACTTTGCGCATGTCTTTGTTGTAAGCTACGGTTAAATCAAAAAACATGGGGCCGAAGGCCGGGTCGTGATTGCCGATTAAGGGATTGTTGCACATAAAGTTAATGTGGTCTTTCAAAACGCACAAAGAACCCGGTTTTAATTTCATATCCATAGATCCCACGGCGGCAGATACCAATAATTTTTGTACCCCCAGCATTTTAAGTGTGCGGATGGAAATGGCCAAATCTTTCATGGGGTGCCCTTCGTAGTAATGAAAACGGCCTTGCATTACTACAATTTTGCGTCCTTTGTACACGCCAAAAATCAGGTTGCCCGTGTGGCCCGGTACGGTGCTACGCAAGAACCCGGGGATGGCGGCGTAAGGGATCGTGATTTTTTGGGTTAAAGCCGGGATGGAACCCGCCAAGCCCGAGCCGGTAATTAAGGCAATTTCCGGCTGAAAATGTTTTGTTTTTTTGTCAATAAAAGCAACGGCTTTTTTTACTACCGCAAGTTGGGTCATACGTCCTCCGTTTTTCATAAAGTAGTCCTGGGCGGGAAAAAGGCCCCTTCAATGTGGTCCAGTTTCCCCGGCAGGATACCGATAATATCAAATCGTATTTCGTCATAGGGTACGTCCCTATGGGATTTAATAAACGCGGCTGCCGTGCGGGCAATGCGTTTTTGTTTGGCGGGGGTTACTGCCCCCAACGGTCCGCCAAAAGCCTCATACGCACGTTGTTTTACTTCTACAAATACCAGCGTGTTTTGCACACGGGTAATAATGTCAATTTCGCCCCCGGGAGCGCGGAAATTGCGCGCAATAATGCGGTGCCCCTTTTTTGTCAAATAATTGGCCGCTTGCTCTTCGCCTTGCAAGCCTTGTTCGCGGGTAGTCATGGGAACAGGGTTTCCCCGGGGAGTAATTTGCGAACCGGGCCAAAGGTGCGGCGGTGCTGCGGACAGGGGCCCAGGGTGCGCAAGGCTTCCAAATGCTTGGCGGTGCCGTAGCCCTTGTGCCCGGCAAAGCCGTAGCCGGGGTATAATTTTTCCAATACGTTCATATAACGGTCCCGCGTTACTTTGGCAATCACGCTGGCCGAGGCAATGACGAGCGATTGCGCGTCGCCGTCAATGACGGGTTGTTGCTTTAAAGATAATCCCTTTACTGGGTAAGGGCCGTCTATCAGAGCACAGCTGTCGGGCATGCGCAAGAAACGCTGGGCGGCCCGGCGCATGGCTAAAAAGGTGGCTTGTAAAATGTTAAGTTGGTCAATTTCCTGCGCGGTGGCAAAACCTACCCCGTAGATCACTCCGCTGTGGGTGGTTAAACGTACAAACAGTTCTTCGCGTTTGGCTTCGGTTAACTTTTTGCTGTCGTTTACATCGTTAAAATGTTCAACAATGGAGGGGGGAATAAAACACGCGCAAGCTACTACCGGGCCGGCCAGCGGGCCGCGGCCGGCTTCGTCAATGCCAATCAAAAAATTGGATTCCTGTTTGATGGCTTGTTGTTTATCAAACTCCAATAAAGGGCTGAGCATACCTTTATTATAACAATTCTACGTCGGTTTTACACAGTTTATTTTTCCGGCGTAATACGGGGGGTGACCGGTTGGTACGGGGTGACTAAAAAGGTGCCCGCATCGGTAAGTTGTACATTGCACCAGGTGGGTTTGCCCTCCACTTGTAAAGGAACTACCACGTGGGAAATTTGATCGGCGGGGATATCTTGGGAGAGGAGCACTACTTTGCCGGACTGATGTTGCCCGGTTACGGCCATAATCACAAGGAGCGGTTTGCCAGATTCTATGCGTTGGGTAGCCCAATAAAGAGCTTCCGAAGGAATAGACGTTAAATTGGTGACCGGGCGGGTAGCAGATACGGTGCCGCGCATTCCACCGGACATGGCCAATAATTTGGTGGTGGCATGGCTGCCCAGGTCTTGTAAACGAAGACCGTTTTGAAGGATATTTTGAACGGAAGAACCATCGTCTTCTAAGGCCATACCACGGTACAAGACGCCGGGGCGCTCCAGTAAAGGCAACTGCTGCGTGGAAATTTGATCTGTGATCAGGGGGGTAAAGTCCTGTGTTTCAAAGGCGCGTGCCGGGTCTAACTGCGGCAGCCGGGCTCGTAAAGCCGCGGCTTGTTCCAGGGCTTGTCTATCCTGTTGGTTTTTGGCATCGCGTTTGCGGCGTTGTTTTTTAAGCTGGGCGGCTTTATAGTCGCGAAATTTTTGCACGGGCCAGGCGTGCTGGGCCGTGCGCGTAGTTGCTTGGGCCGGCAGCGGAGTTTCGGGTACCACCGGGGCGGCCGTTTGCTGGCGCAGCAGTTGTTGTTTCATGATTTCCATTTCTATTGCGCTGGCCATCTCGGGCATACCGGCGGATTGTATAGTCATTAAAGTGCGCTGCGTAAGCATAGAGGGAGAATCTGCGACGGCAGTTCGCACCGTTTGACGAGCTATTTGAACCGGTAATTGTGCATGCAGCGTTGCTGTACAAAGCCAAAGTATTAAAAAAGTAAAAAAGCGTTTCATACTTACTATTATAAGTAAAAAGGTTTTTCAAAAACCAGGGCCAAAGGGCCTAAAAGGGCCTAGGTCCGTACGGATAAAAAATAGAGTGAAAAAAATAATTTTTTTATCAAGAAATATGCTACAATGAAAATAAGATATAGATGCCCTGCTTCGTACGCGTGAAGTTGTACGAAGGGTGCGTGGGTGTAAAAGGAACTAAAAATGCCCGAGGAAACGTCCCAATCGATGGCAGTCCCTTCTGCTAAAAATTTATCGCCAAACCAGGGGATAGCGGCCGCGGTGTCGGCTGCGCAAGCCCCGCAAGATGTAACCGCTTCGGTTAACACGCAGCAGCAACAATCTCAAAATCCGTTTGTGGTGGAGGCACCGGCTATTCCTACCCAGGAAGGGCCGATGGGCATCCGTTACGATTTTAACGACGGTGCGCGGGTGTTACTCCCGAAAGGCAAATGGCACGTACAAATTGAGGACGACGAGACGGACAACATTATTTTTGCGTGCGATGCTGATGAAGGATGGGTACTCAGCACCAAAAAATATTATATTCCGTTTCGCATCCGGGTGTGGGTGCGCGGGGAAAAAGACCCTGTTTTAAACCACACGCTGGACCTCAAAGGCAAAGAAGTGCAAATCAAATTTCCCGTCGGCACGCTTGGTGATATTATCGGGTGGATGACGTATGCGGACCGTTTCCAGCAAAAACATCACTGCGCCGCCGAAGTAACCATGGCACATAATTTAGCAGAGATTTTTGAAGGCCAATATCCCAATTTATTTTTTACCCATCTGCCCGGGAAAGTCCGTTTTGAAAAACCGTATGCCAGCTATATGTTGGGGTTATTTTTTAGGGGAGATACTACCCACCAGCCGATTGATTTTCGTAAAGTAGGTTTGCACCGCACGGCCGGGTATATCCTCGGCGTTGACCCGCGCGAAGAGGCCCCGAAAGTAAAACTGGGCAGCCCGCGTAAAATCAAAGAGCGTTACGTGTGTATTGCCACGAAGTCCAGCTCGCAAGCCAAGTTTTGGAATAACGGCTATGGCTGGGAACAGGTGGTGGCGTACCTCCAAGATTTGGGTTACCGCGTGATTTGTATCGATAAAGAACCGGTAACGGGTTTTAAATATACGTGGAACCGTATGCCGCACGGTGCGGAAGATTTTACCGGAAATAAACCGCTGCAAGAGCGCATTGAACTACTGGAGCACGCAGACTTTTTTATAGGGCTGAGCTCGGGCTTGACGTGGTTAGCTTGGTGTGCCAAAGTGCCGATCGTGCTTATCAGTGGTTTCACGTTGCCGATTTGTGAATTTTATACCCCTTACCGTGTTTTTAACTCCCACGGTTGCAACGGCTGCTGGGATGATGTGAATGTGAATTTTGATCATTATGATTATTTTGGGTGTCCCAAATTTAAAGATACCGACCGCCAATACGAGTGTACCCGCCTCATTACGGGCAAACAAGTCATTGGCCATATTAAACAACTGATGCAAGATTATAAATTAACCGCCCCTAAAGACGATAAATAGGAGAACCCCATGTCCAACCGCCGTCATATTACCGAACCCGTTTATTCCAGTGCTTGCGTGCAAGCCTTAGAGCAACTGTACTGTTCTAGTTGCAGTGCAGCTGTTGTGAGCAGTTGCGTTGTTTCCAGCCATGGGTTGGGGGCCCGGCTGGTATCGCGCATTTACAACGGCGGGCGGCAGGCGGTATATACGGCAACCGTGGGGGCGATGCTGGTGCAAAATATGGCTCCGTATGCTTACGGTGCAACCAGTACGGTGCCGGCCGGAACTACGGTCTCAAATGTGGTGCTCAGTGGGACCGGGGCTGGTTCAATAGCTGAACATCTTTATGTGTATGGAACGACTGTTTCTACAACTATTGGAAATTGGGGGATAGAAGAGATTCGTTCCGGCGGTGTTGCCAGTTCTACATCCATCGTAGGCAATACGGTGGCCAGCCAAATCGTTTCTTCCGGGGGGACCGCTTTTGGGACTATCATTTCTGGGGGTTATCAAAGCATTGCGGGGGGGAGCGCATCCGGAACGGTCATTAACAACGGGAGTCAAGATGTTACAGGGGGTGTTGTCACGGACACTTACGTAGCAGGAAATGCTGCAGCTCAATCTGTATTTGAAGGGGCATCGGCTATCGGTACAACTCTTCGCGGCGGTGGAAGGCAGGCAGTTGATAAAGGATATGCAGAAAATACGATTGTGTCCAGCGGCGGGAGACAGTCCATAGCCAGGAGCGGGGGGCTATCTCTTTCCGCTACAATTTTGAGCGGGGGGGTGCAATCCGTATACTGGAATGGAGTAGTCAGCAATACTACAGTAAGCAGCGGTGGAAAACAGTATATCGGTAGTAACGGGAGTGCTGTTAGCACCCTTTTACAAAGCGGAGGGGAACAGTTTGTTTCATCCGGTGGGAGTGCGTTGTTTACTTCTTTTTATGTAAGCGCCAACCAGCATGTTGAAGATGGAGGGTACGTAAGCGGAAACGTATTTTACGGAAGCGAAAGTGTACAATACGTTTCTTCCGGTGCGGTGGCGGAAGACACCGTTTTGTCGGCCGATACTTCACAAGTGATTTTGTCTTCCGGTATTGCTATCGGTACGCAGGTAGGACAATGGGCGGAACAACTTATTTCTTCCGGGGGATTAGCAAGCAATACCAGCGTGTATCAGTCCGGCCGGCAAATTGTTTTGGGGGGTGGCGTTGCCAGTACAACCACTCTTGCCGGGGAACAGTATATTTCTGCAGGGGGCAGTGCCGTAGATACTACGCTTTCGAAGACAGCCGTCCAATATGTGCAGGGTGGCGTGGCTATCAACACCGTGCTGCAAGATGGCCAGTATAATAATGACAGTGCTCTTCAATATGTTCAATCGGGCGGTGTGGCCAGTAACACTTCGTTGGGATATAACGCCAGACAGTTTGTTTCCGAGGGAGGAATTGCCATTGGGACGTCAACGACTAGTTCATTTGCCAGCCAAATAGTTAATAGTGGTGCAGTGGCAAGTAATACATTTCTAACTAGGTACAATTCACAATTTGTCTATGGTGGAGGAAGTGCAAATAGCACGACCATTGGGAGTCAGGGTGTGCAGCGTGTTACGGGTCAAGTTGCAAATACGCTTATTTCCAGCGGCGGTTCTCAGATTGTTGTTGCCCTTCCGGGGGGCAGTGGCCTTGCTATGAGCACTACTGTCCTTAGCGGCGGGTCACAGATTGTTTCTTCGGGAGGGACGGTCTCTCATACGCTCATTAGCAGCGGCGGAGAACAACATGTTCTTTCCGGCGGTAGTGCGGATTACACGTCCTTTTTTGATAGTGCTAACCAGCATGCTTCCAGCGGTAGCATCATTACCAATAACAAGTTTTTGGGGGGCAGTATCCAATACGTGTCCTCCGGCGCGGTGGCCAGCGGTACGGTGCTGGATGATTATGGCTCTCAGGTAGTATTATTTTCCGGCAAAGCCGTAGATACCCTTGTCAGCTCTACCGGGGAACAGACTATTTCTTCCGGCGGGGTAGCCAGTGGAACCAGCGTATTTGGCGGCGGTCTTCAAATTGTGTCCGAGGGCGGCGTAGCCAGCAATACTACGTTGAGCGGTTCGTTAGCGCTCCAATATGTTTTATCGGGAGCAACAGCCTCTAATACCACGGTAAATGACGGCGGACATCAAACCCTTTATGGGGGAAGTGCAGTAGGAACCCAGGTTTCCAGCGGCGGCTCGCAAGAGGTTTTTGGTGGGACGGCTACAGGAACGACCGTTTATAGTTCTGGCCGACAAGTTGTTTCGGGCGGTGTGGCCAGCAATACCGTTGTAGAAAATGGAGGAACGCAAGTCCTTTCTACAAATGGCTCTGCCGTTCAAACTACCGTCAATTCCGGCGGTTCCCAAATTATCAGCAACGGCGGTGTAGCTATTAGTTCCCTGCTTAATAAAGAGGGAGAACAAACAGTTCTTTCCGGCGGCAGTGCGCTTTATACTTCCTTATATTCCAGTGCCCAACAGCATGTTTCTACCGGCGGTTATGTAAGCGGTAACGTATTTTTACAAGACAGCATCCAGTATGTTTCCTCAGGCGCTGTGGTGGATGACAATGTCTTTAGCTCGGGCACCGGGCA
The DNA here is from genome assembly GCA_947170005.1 of uncultured Elusimicrobium sp. Taxonomy (GTDB): domain Bacteria; phylum Elusimicrobiota; class Elusimicrobia; order Elusimicrobiales; family Elusimicrobiaceae; genus Avelusimicrobium. The sequence goes on along the minus strand of CAMVRX010000005.1, from coordinate 22,694 downwards.
GGTGGTTCTGTCTTCCGGTCTTGCCAACCGTACGGTGCTTAGTAATGGAGCCACGCAGTGGGTGTCCAACGGCGGCAGCGCCAACAGCACCATTATTTATACCGGCGGCCAGCAAATTGTGTCCGGCGGGGCCATTGTGGCCGGGACCCAAATCCGGGGCGGCACGCAAGACGTGTTGACCGGTGCAACAGTTTCTGCTACGGCCCTTAGCAGTGGCACCCAAAAGGTTTCCGGCGTCGCAATCGGTACAGTGGTTACGGGCGGTACACAACAAGTTTTTGCAGGCGGCAGTGTGACCAACACTACCCTTACGGCGGGTACACAAACGGTATCCGGCACCGCTACCAGTACGGTACTTAGCGGCGGTACGCAAAATCTTTACGGAACGGCCAATACGACCCGTATTGCCGGGGGTACGCAAACCGTGTTTGCGGGAGCCAGCGCTATCGGTACTAATTTGCAAACCGGCACGCTGAATGTTAATTCCGGCGGCAGTGTAAGCGGGTTAACCGCTACGGGTGGTACAATTAATATGCGCGGTACCAACACACTGGGCGGGGCTACTGCCCTTTCGAATGCCACCCTCAACTTAGTGCGTACCAACGGGGCCAATACCTTAACGGTCAATAATTTGGCAGCCAACAATACGCGTGTGAATATGAACGTCAATTTGACCGATAAAACCGCAGATAAATTGGTCATCAACGGGACCCATACCGGGACCACTTCACTGGGATTAACCAATGTAGGGCCCACCTCTACCATCCTAAGCGGAGACGGTATTAAATTGGTGCAATTCGGTTCCTCCGGTGCAGAAAGCGGTAGCTTTGTATTGCCTGGCGGTGTATGGGACCAAGGGGCCTATGTGTACCAGTTGGCCCAAGGTACCCAAGCCGGTACCGGCAAAGATTACTATCTGCGCAGCAATGGGGAATTTAGCTATGTTTTTAAAACCATGCTCAATGTGCCTGCCCTGAACGTGCAAATGGCACGTACGGGGATGAACTCGTTACAAAAACGCATGGGCGACCTGATAAATATGGGGGACGAAACCAAGAAGCACGGCGTGTGGTTGCGTACCTATTATAAAGATATTACCACCAAAGAAATGGTGGAAACCGATATGGATATGTGGGGGGTAGAAGTGGGGCAGGATTGGCTGCTCTTCCCCGATAATCCCAGCAAATTGTATGCGGGTATTATGGCGGGCTATGTGGATGCCAATAACATCACCACCCACAAAACCAAGGAACACCCCGGCTATAGCAACGGGGATGGCAGTGCCCCCAGTATCGGGGCTTATGCAACCTTGGTCAGCGATAACCTGTGGTTTGTGGATATGGCTTTGCGCAATTTCTGGACGCGTATGGATATGACTACCTATACGGCCAGCGGAGTAGAGCTGGAGTATAAGCCCAAACGGGATGTGTTCGCGTGGAGTGTAGAGGCCGGAAAAGTCTTCGACCGTCGGGTACGTTCTAACCAATGGTGGCATATTGCGCCTAAATTGGAATTAACGGGGATGTATGCATTTGGTTCCCATGTGGGGGTCAAAAACGGCGCCGCGGAAGACTTGGAGTACAAAGGCGTACCGTACCTATCCTTAAAAGCGGCCATGGCGTTTGACTATGCGTTTATGCGCGCCAATGGGCTGTTGGTGGAGCCGTTCTTGGAGTTGGGCTACAGCTATGAGTTTATGGGCCAAGGTGAAGTGTATTACGACGGTGTAAGCAAAACGGCCAATGCCCATGGCGGTACCTTTGAAGCCGATTTGGGGCTTAATATGCAAATTACCAAACCGCTTTACTTCTACTTAATGGGTAGCTATGAAACCGGACCGCGTATCAAAGCGTGGGGAGGCCACGCCGGGATCCGCTTTATGTTTGGCGAAGTGGCAGCCACCCCCCGGGGTTATGCAGGCAGCCAATCGAGCGAGTATACCCAAAAATTGACGCCTAAACCTTCAGTGGTATCCTTTGAGAAAGGGGCCGATAAGCGCCGCCCGGTAGTAACAACGGATTACGTTTATCCCAAACGCTCGCCGAATGCTTCCTCGGTGCGGGTAATGACGGTCCAGCCTGCTTCCGGCAATTTGCGCATTGATAGCAATGGGGTGATTACCGAAACCCAACCGGTGCAACAAGTAGTACCGGCCAGCCGGCAGACGTACCGGGTGTTGCCGAAATCTTCTTATGACGTGTACCAGTTGCCGCCGGATGAAACACCTGTAGTTATTGTACACGATGATGTAGAAGCAGAAGAGGCCGGATTGCGTTTTGATAAAAAACCTGCCCGTAAGTAAGAAAAACTCTTCTTAGTATTGCAACCCCCCGGTCCGTTGCCGGGGGGGTTGCCTTTATAGGAAGTTTAGCAAAATAAAAAATAAATTCCAGGTGTGGAGGCTTGCAATTTAATTTGTTTTTGGAAATTCCCTTCATGGGCGAATATGGACAAACACATGATGAAGCGTTTGGGGAACTATGCCACATAGCAAGCACACAAAAGGAAAAGTCCCCGACGATAAACGGGGACTTTTCTAAAATTTGGACCGGACTTTCCTTCCGGTCATTTTACTGACGTAAAATGCCTGCAGGCCGGGCTCGCGGTACTCGCCTTTGCCTAGCGGCAAAACTCGTACAACGCTGCGCCTTTCAAGCCCTGACGCAGGCAAAGCAGTTTGCCTGCGTCCGTCCATAACCATTTAAAAACCCACCGTAAAAGGTGGGTTTTTAAATACTTGGACCGGACAGGACTTGAACCTGTGACCTTCCGCGTGTAAGGCGGACGCTCTACCAACTAAGCTACCGATCCGGAAAATCAAATTAACGCTACCCCCATATTATAACAAATCTGGTATAGGGGGCTCAACTTTATTTTGCGGGCTTTGCCTCGTCCTCGTCGCACGCGCAGGCAGCGCAACCGCAAGCCGCAACGTCGGCCGGGGTGGGAGAAGTACGTTTCCATTCATCCGCTTCCGGGCCCCATTTGGCTTTTACGGCATCGGGAATTTTGAACAAAATACTAGTACATTTGGCCGTTACCGTGCCGTCGGGCAGGAGGATTTCTCCTTCTACTTGTGCGCGCGAACCTCCGTCGCGCAAAATGCGCCCTACGGCCCGCAGCGGGGTGTGGGTGGGGGTATTGTGCTTGTACACAATTTCCATTTTAAGGGTTACCATGAGGCGTTCAAAATTATTATCCAGTAAAATGGCGCGGCCGGAAGTTTCATCCAAAATAGTAGCGATAATTCCGCCGTGCACCGTGCCCGGGTAGGAACAATAGTTGTCATCTAGCTCAAATTGGGCTTCTACTTGGTGCTTGTCGTAATCGTTCATCCATTCTAATTTCAGGCCAAAAGGGTTTTGTTTGCCGCAAGCAAAGCATTTTAAAGAAGTGGGTTGTTTTAATTTTTTCATAAAAATGTCTCCTAAAAATATTATACTTTAGTTATGAGAAACATGGAAATAGAGTACAAATGGGACGGTAACACGCCGCGTGCGTTTGCCCGTGCTCAACAGTTTTTGGCGCAATTGGACAGAGCTGTTTTGCCGAAATATTTAAAAATAAAAGACGTGTATTTGGACCACGCGACTGGCGATTTGTCCGCACAAAAAATTGCGCTGCGGGTACGAAATACCGACGGGAAATGGGAAGCCACTTATAAAACGCGCACGGAAATCAAAAGCGGCAAAGCCGTGCGGCGGGAAGAAACAAAAAAGTTGTCCGGTGCCAAAAATCTAACGCAAGCCCTGCGCAAACTTGCACAGCAACGAAAGTGGGGTGAACTGGATGTAACCGGGTTGGAAGTGAAATTTGCTTTAGTCAATAAACGCACCCTGTATGTATTTAATTACGACGGCGCTAAACTGGAAATGGCGTTGGATGATGTGCGTTTGCACGTGTTAGGCCGCCGCGTAGCGTTTAAAGAAATTGAGGTGGAACTTAAAAAAGGGACATCCCAAGTATTGGATCAATTTGCATTTGTTTTTTCGCAGCGGACGCATTTAAAAAAAGCAAAAATTTCAAAAGTAAAAACCGCAGAAACATTTTTAAAATTTTGGAAAAAATAAATGTATGTCAAGCAAAATAAAAAATTTTCAAAAAATTTTTTACGATTGTGTCAAGCATAATTAGAGGTTAGTAAAAAATAATTTCTCAGACGGTAAAAATAAAAAAAATGCTTATAAAACACGCACAAAGCGGGGCTTGATTTTTTTATAAAAAATAAGTTTAGACGGAAAAACTATTGCAATTTAAAATTATTTGTGCTATTATTTTTATGAGGTTAAAACTAGTTGTCTTAGGAGATTAAAAAATGGCTGTTAAAAAAACCGTGAAAAAAGTGGCCGCTAAAAAAGCCACCAAAAAAGTAGCCGTAAAAAAAGCCGCTGTAAAAAAACCGGCTAAAAAAGCCTGTGCCAAAAAAGCCTGCGCTAAAAAAGCCTGCAAAAAAGTAGCTGTTAAAAAAGCTGCTGTAAAAAAACCGGCCAAAAAAGCTGCTAAAAAAGTAGCCAAAAAACCGGCCAAAAAAGTAGCAAAAAAGAAATAATTTAGTACCGTTGTAAAAAATCCCGCCCAAGCGCAAGCTGAGGCGGGATTTTTATGGCATTTGGCGGGTGTTGCTTCTATATGGGTTTACCGTCGCCGTGGAAGATATTACACTTATCCCCGTAGCAAACAATTTGGCCTTGACTACTACCTACACCAAATTCCAATAGATATAACGTAGCATTATCCGGATTCCCTCCGTCTATACGTGCTGCAATGGGTGCAGTAGGTCTGGAGGATGCGTTGTTACCCCAATCTAATGCATTGTTTGCGTAACACCAATGGTTATTGCAACATACTTCACCTACTTCTAAATAATCCGTATCACATGTAAAACCTGCACCTAATTCAATGCCGATTTCTGCATTGGATTTACCTTTACATTCGTCCACTCCTTTTTCCAATTCACACAAAACACCTTGCTTGTGCATGTAATTAAGGATGGTGACGGCCTCGGCCGCGCGGGATTTTTCTACGGCTTTTTGGTATTGCGGCACGGCTACCGCCGCCAATATACCGATAATCAGCACCACTACTAATAATTCAATGAGGGTAAACCCCCGTCTAATTTCTGCTTTTTTCATAATTTATTTCCTTTTTATTAGGTTGGCTTGGAACGCATAAAAAAACGACGTTACCAAAGCATTCGCAGTGACCTTGATAATCGTCGCCCGCCTACCCCCAAAGGGGCAGGCAGAAAGCAGGCGATATTCCCGGACTGCGAATAAAAGAAAGTTTCCTTTCTCTCATGTGCGGGCTCTCCCCGCACATCCGACAATAATCTACAAATTAGTTCATTAAATAGTTTGTGTTTTTATTTTTTCTCCTTATGCGAATTTGTTTTATTATACAAAAATCTAATTGAGCGGCTCTAGCACGCGCTCGTAGCCTTGTGCTTCTGCCACGCGCGCTTTGAAAATAGTACCGGGCGTTACCGGACGCGTAAACGTCACTTGTCCGTCGATATCCGGCGCGTCTTTGTACGTGCGGCCAAAGTCCGGCCCGTCGGCAATCGCTTCCAGCACCGTGCCTGCCAAGCGTTTATTGATTTTATCAATCACGCGGCTTTGCACTTCCACCAGCTCGGCAGCGCGCTGGTGCTTGACGGCGGCCGGGATTTGCTTCATGGCGTACGCGGCGGTGCCTTTTTCGCGGAAATATTCAAATACGCCCATGTTATCAAATTCATATTGGCGCACAAATTTTTTAAGCTCGTTAAAATCTTTTTGCGTTTCACCGGGGAAACCCACAATAAAATTGGTCCGCAGCGAAATATCCGGCACCTCGGTTTTGAGCATATCCAGCGTGCGGCGGATTTGCGCACCGCCACAATGGCGGTTCATGCGCTTTAACACCGGGTCGGCAATGTGCTGCAGCGGGATATCTATATAGTGGAAAATTTTGTCGGTGCCGGCCATCAGCCGCGCAATCTCGCGCGTAACGCGGTGCGGGTAGCCGTACATGATGCGCAGCCGCCCCAGGCCTTTTAGTTTGAGCAGTTTTTCCAAGAGCCCCAGCAAGTTGGGTTTGCCGTACAGGTCCATGCCGTAGGACGTGGTATCTTGCGCGATTAACGAAATCTCCCGCACGCCGTTTTCAATCATTCCCCGGGCCTCGCGCAGCACGTCGTTCATCGGTTTGGAGCGGTAGCGCCCGCGGATAAACGGAATGGTGCAATAGGCGCAGCGGTTGTTGCAGCCGTCGGCAATTTTTAAATAAGCCGTATGCGGGGCCGTCAGGCTCATCTTATATTTGGGTAAATATAAAGAGGACGGAAGCGGGTCCAAAACGGTTCCTTTTTGTTTAAGCACGGTTTCCACGGCGTCCTGCGCGGCGATAGAGAACACCGTATCTAATTGCGGAAATTCTTGAGCCACCTGCTCTTTAAAGCGCTCCACCAGGCACCCGGTCACCGCCACTTTTTTGACAATGCCCTTTTGCTTAAGCTCTAGCGCGGTGCGGATTTCGTCCTTGGCTTCTTTTACGGCCGAGGCAATAAACCCGCACGTGTTAATAATAATCTCGTCGGCTTTTTCGGGCGCAAAGACCATTTTGTGCCCTTTGGCCAGCAAGCGGGCGGAAAATTCCTCACTATTGGTTAAATTTTTGGGGCAGCCAAGACTGATGAGATAAAATTTCATAACCGCTACACCGCCACATCCGCGCGCTGGGCGGTGGAAGGATGGGCTTTTTCGTCATCATCGGTGAACAGCAAGGCCAGGCTAAACGTCACTACGCCAATACGCCCGACGAGCATGGTGCCGATAATAATCAGCTTGCCCAATACGGACAGTTGCGCGGTGGTTCCCATGGAAAACCCGGACGTGCTCAGCGCCGCGGCCGATTCAAAGAGGATGTTCAAAAAAGGCAGTTTTTCCGTCCACGTCAGCAAAAACACGCTGACAAACAGAAACGCCATATACAAAATAACGGTTGAGGTGGCCGCATACAAGCGTTGTACCGGGATGCGGTGGCCCAAAAATTCTACCCGCGGGTTCAGGCGCAAGTGGCTGTACACAATAGCCACCACGCTGGCAAATGCGGTCGTTTTGACACCGCCCGCCGTGCCGGAGGGGGAGCCGCCTATGCACATGATGAGCAGCAAAATCAGCACCGAGCACGAGGATAATTGCCCTACCTCAGCCGTGTTAAACCCGGCCGTGGTGGAAGCCCCCATGGTTTGGAAAAACGCTTCTGCCAAGCTTAAATGCGGCGTGGTAACAAACAACGTAAACGTACCGAAAGCCAGCAACACCGTGGTTGTCAGCAAGATAATAATGGTGGTGAAAGAGATTTCTTTGGTTTTGCGGCGGATAAAGTTAAATACGTCCACGGCCACAATAAACCCCATCGCCCCCGCCAAGGACAAGCAAGAAATTACAATATTGATAGTTTTGCTGTCGGTAAAGTCCACCAAGTTGTTATTCCACAGTGTATAACCCGCCGTACAAAATGCGCTTACACTGTGGAAAATGCTGTACCAAGCCGCGTTTAATAACGAGTAATCGTGATGGCGGAAATAGTTAAACAAAAATACTACACCGATACTTTCGGCAATGGTGGTAAACACGAGGGCGGACCATAAAAAGTCCGACAGTTTTAGCGTTTCCGGCAGTTTGGCTTCTACGCTCAGGGCTTCCTGCTGGCTTTTGTGCAAGCGGTGTTTTTGGGCTAAGGCTAAGAATACAAAGGACGAAAACGTCATGTATCCCACCCCGCCAATTTGAATGAGAACCAGCACGACCAGCTTGCCCAAAAACGTGTACGAGTCGGCAAAGTTGACGGTTTGCAGCCCGGCGGTGGAAACAGCGGCTGCCGAGGTAAACAAATTATCCAAAAACCCCACACCGCCGCGGGTCATAAACGGTAGCGACAGCACCATCCACCCCAGCAGCGTATAGGTCAGCACCGTTTGCGCCACGTTTTGGTGGGGGGTCAAGTGCAACAAAAAAATAGAATATTTTTTAAGCGAGAGCTTAATAAACTCTTTAGTTTTGTCGATTGTTTTGCGCCAGTTTATACTCATACTATCATTATATAAAAAAGGGAACTAAAAGAATGGGCCGTCCGTAATAAGAGCTTGACTTGTTTTTTTTTTTTGATATTGTTAAATCTAAGGGAGAGACTGAGAATTTCCCTTGTATACTAATACGTCCAATATGCGCTGAGAGGGTGTTTGGCGCAGCGGACCAGGAGAAAAAATGAAAAGACATAAAAAAGCGTTTACGCTGATTGAATTATTGGTAGTAGTTTTAATCATTGGTATTTTGGCAGCGGTAGCGGTGCCGCAATACAAGTTTGCTGTAGAAAAAGCAAGGACTGCAGAGGCTATTACTGTGATAAATAGTTTGCAAAAAGCGATAGATCTGTATGTACTGGAAAATGGATATCAGTATGTTGAATTGGTGGGGGATACAGAAGCGGATGATGCTATATCCGGCAAGTTAGATATAGATGTAGAGAGCATTCTGGATTGTAAAGGCGAGAATACCAATTACGATCCTGGAGAATATTGTTACGGGAAAAATTTTTTGTACACAGCCAGTTGCAACCCAAATGGGTGTTTTGTAGAAGCATTCCGCGTGAAAGATAATGATATAGATGTTGTTGAGTATTCCCTTGCAGCCAGCAAAAGAGTTTCCAATAATGGCCAATGGGTAAAAAGTTGTGTGCCGACTAGAGATGGTGACGAAGTTGTTTATCCGTATAGTGAAAAACTATGTAAGAGTTTACAAGCGCAAGGTTGGAACTAACGGATAATTCTTTATATGTATTGCTTCTACTTGTCTCCTAGTAAATTATTAGGGGGCGATGTTTGTGGGACCAGCCGTCAATTGGCTTGGAAATGGTAACGGGGCGCACGAGGTATCCGACCGAGTGAGCGTGAACCGAAGGGCTTATAGCCCGTAGCCCCGCAAGGTTCTTGTGCGGGGAACGAAATTCCCCAAAATAGGCAGAAAAATGCAATAAAAATAAGTTTAACCAGGCACAAGCACAGTGGGGCATTTCAAACTAATTTTGCGTAGTTCTAGGAGTGAAAAGGCGAAGTATACTGTGCGCAGCGGCGCGGTAGCGCCGAGGTATTCGAGCCTTTGAACGACAACGAAATACACAAAATTAGGAAGAAATGCAATAAAAAAATTCAAACAAGTGTTTGACTTTCATGGAGGTAAAACTTATGAAAAAGCAAACACTGTTCGTTTTCATCGGTGCGGCTGGGCTTTTAGGCGGCTGCACGGCCACCCTTACCCCGGCCGGGGATATCTATACGGAGGCACTCCTCCCGGTAGATACGGTGGTGGTAGAAAGTTATACGCCCGCGGTGGTTCTGCCCCCCGCGCCGCCCTTGGGGCCGATTGCAGCCCGGCCTCATCATCCAAGGGGGGGACTTCGACCCGGTCCGCGCTATGCCGGCCCCCGGTCACACCGGCCATTCACACGTTACGGTGCCCCCGGCCAACACAGGGCCCCGGGTCAACACCGCGCCCCCGGCGTCCGCGGGCCACGGCCCCAACACGGCGGGCCCGGTAGCCAAGGGTTCAACGGGCGCCCGTCCTCCGGCAACGCCGGCCGACCGCAAGGCTCCCGCGGCAGCTCCTTCGGCTCTCACCGGCCCGGTGGCTCGCAACACGGGCAAGGGGGCCACAAAACCGGCGGTTCCCGCCAACCGGGCGGTTCGCACGGGCCGCGCTAAATAAACAGATTACACTCCCTACAAGTGTTACTCCTGTTTGCCCCCTGGGACATTCTCCTCCCGGGGGGTTGCATTATATACGTTGGGTGGGGTCCAATCGTCAGGTACCGGGGCGGGAGCGGGGGTAGGAGTTTTGCGTAGGTATTGGTCGGTATGGGTCCAATAATACCACGCGCTGTACAGGGCCAGCATCAGTAACAAACTGCCAATAAATAGGAAAGTGTAGGCAATGATTTGGTCAGCTTCCAACAAACCCAGTGGTTCTAAAATGTGATGCCAATCCCCGCAAATTTCGCCGGGTTTGTAGTTAGTCATCATATCCGAAGAGGTCAGCGGCAGCGAGCACGCCCGCGCGTCTTGTGCGTACACGCCGGCTCCGTAAAACGTGCTGGCCAGCCAATAGGTCAGTGGCGGCAACAGCCAACGCCCACCGTCTAAGCGCAGCACCCAACAAAGCAGGCATAGCGGCAGCAGCGTTTCCACGCCGTTTCCGGCTAAGGTGTGGAGCCATTTGCCCAATTCCGGGGCGGTTGTGTAAAAAGCCCGGAAGAAGATATTTCCCACCAGGTTGTGGCCCAGCATTTCATGCGTGAGGTAATTGGGCGCATAGACAAAGATGTTGTTTAGCAGCGTATCGGCCAGGCTGCTTTTCCATTGCCACGTCAGCCACAGGGCAGCGGTCAATAAGATAAACCACGTAAGCGCCGAAGTTTTAAAAAAGAAACAGCTTTGCTGATACGGGTCCAACCAATTTAGAAATGTTTGTTGAAATTTTTTCATATAGGTTATTATACTTTTTTGTGTGAGGAAACAGTTTGTCCGCTCAGGGCTATTAAAAACACACCCCCGCGTTTGCGCGGAGGTATGCGACACGAGCGAGGACAACGTATGCGGGCAAAAAGGGCAGCAAAAAAAGGACTCGGCCACAAGTCGCCTTACTGACGTGCGGCGCTTGCGGCCCCGCCTCGCGGTTTTTGCCTTTCGCGCTTCGCCGGTGCGGCTCGCACTCAAACAAAAACATCGCTGCGGCTTTCTCGTCCTTACGCAAGCAAAGCAGTTTGCTTGCTCAGGGCTATTAAAAAACACACCCCCGCGTTTGCGGGGGTATGTTTTTAATGGCTCGCCCTGAAGGACTCGAACCTTCAACCTATCGGTTAACAGCCGATCGCTCCACCATTGAGCTAAGGGCGAATAAATTCTCACTACACATTTATTATAGTAAATCAAAATGGGTTTGTAAACCGTTTTTTTAAGCCCGCCAACTAATCAATTTTTGGGTTTTGATTTTGGAAACTGAATTATATACAATAGGTACCAGTAGGAGGCGTTGTATGGCAGATTATAAAGATTATTATAAAATTTTGGGCGTGGGGAAAACTGCGTCCGATGCGGAAATCAAAAAGGCTTTTAAAACGCAGGCGCGCAAGTGCCATCCGGATATGCATCCCGAGAACGAAAAAGCCAAATGGACCGAAAAATTTAAAGATTTAAACGAGGCTTATACCGTCCTTTCCGACAAACAAAAACGCACCATTTACGACCAGGTGGGCGAGCAAGGCTACCAGGACTATGCCCGCGGCGGGGGGAGCTCTTCGCGTGCATCTTCGGGCGGGGCCAGGTATAGCGGGGGCAACCCCTACCAGCAGTACCAGCAATATACCTATAACGGCAATCCCGGCCAAGGGTTTGAAGGGTTTTCCAGCGGGGACGGTCAATTTTCCGGTGCGGATTTTAGTGATTTTTTCCAAAGTATTTTTGGCGGCATGGGGGGAGGATTTGGCCAAAACTTCGGCCGCAGTGCGGCTGCCGGGCAAGCTTCCGGTGATGTGGAAGCTGAACTGACCCTCAATTTGGAAGATGCTCACCGCGGCGGCAATATGCAAATGACTCTGCCCAACGGGCGCACCGTTACGGTCAAATTGCCCGCCGGCGTGAGCGAAGGCAAAAAGATTAAACTTAAAGGGATGGGCAACCCCACCCGGCGCGGTCAGGGTGACCTGTATTTAATCGTCAAAATCCGCCCGCACGCGATGTTCCGGCTGGAGGGGGATGATTTGCACGTGCCCGTGGTCATTATGCCGTGGACGGCGGCGCTGGGCGGGACGATTTCCGTCCCTACCCTGGACGGCCCTGTGCAAGTAAAAGTGCCCGCGGGCACGCACAACGGTAAAAAACTTAAACTCAGCGGCAAAGGGCTAAGCGCCAAAGGCAGTTTGTATGTCACGCTGACCATTGATGTGCCGCGCACGCTTTCGCGCGAGCAAAAAGATTTGTTTACAAAGCTTGCCCAACTGGGCTAGGAGGTAATTATGAAAATAACCCTTGGACAAAACCTGCAAACGACCTGTGTGCTGGACGGTAAAAAACCGCTGCACACGGCTTTTAATAACCCGCGCGAGGACGTCAACCCCGGCGAAATGCTGGCCGCATCTTTAGGTGCGTGTATGATGACCATGGTGGGCTTTATGGCCGCCAAACACGGCGACAAGGCCGAAGGAACCGTGGTAGAGGTGCGCCCGCAGTTTGACGACAAACACTCCCGCATGACGGGCTTTGAACTCACGTTTCATTTCCCGGCGCATTTTACGGCCGAGCAGAAGGAGAAATATGCCAAGCTGGCACAAGGCTGCCCGGTGCATAATAGCTTGCGTGAGGATATGAAATATACCGTTAAAATTATGTAACGGCGGACGCGAAGTCCATTTTTAAAGCATACAACCCAAAACAAAAAGTTTTGGGTTGTATTGCTTTCCAGCGAAACAATTTTCCACATTTGGGCACCTTTGCGACAATATACCTCTTCCCCCTAGAGGGGGAAGAGCCTGCCCCGCAGGTTGTAGTGCGGGGTGGCCGAAGGCCGGATGAGGGGGAAAAAGTGACTCCAACTTTTGCTTGACTGCCATAGAAAACCCCCGGCTATGCCGGGGGTTTTTACTGTTTAATCTATTTTTATTTCCCTTCTTTTTGTTTCAAGCTCGCTTTAATTAAGCCGTCAAACAGTGGGTGTGGGCGCATGGGCCTACTGCCAAACTCCGGGTGGAACTGGCCCGCAATAAAATACGGGTGGTCTTCGCGCTCCACAATTTCCGGCAGCACGCCCTCGTGCCAGCCGGACACTTTTAAGCCCGCATCGGCCAGTTGTTTGACATAAGCGGGGTTAAACTCGTAGCGGTGGCGGTGGCGTTCCACAATTTGGTCCTTGCCGTAAAGCCGCCGCGCCAGCGACCCTTCTTTTAGGTCCGCCGTGTAGTTGCCTAGGCGCATGGTACCGCCTTTATAGACGACATTTTTTTGCTGGGGCGTTAAGTCTACCACCGGGTCTTTGGTCGTCGGGTCAAACTCGGTCGAGTTCGCATCGTGCAAGCCGCACAAGTTGCGCGCGGCTTCAATCACGGCACACTGCATCCCCACGCAAATGCCCAAAAACGGTTTTTTGTGCTCGCGCGCGTACTTAACCGTTTCAATTTTTCCTTCAATGCCGCGCGTGCCAAACCCGCCCGGGATTAAAATCCCGTCCACGGTGGCCAGTTTTTCGTCCACGTTGTCTTTCTCGGTATTGACGTAAACAATTTCCACCTTGGCATCGTTATTCATGCCGGCGTGGCGCAGCGCCTCGTTAATGGACTTGTACGCATCTTGCAGCTCGGAGTATTTGCCGGCTACGGCAATTTTTACCGTCTTGGACGGCGTCATCGCTTTATCAAAAAATTCAAACCAAGCCGGGTTCACTTCCTGTGTAGGCTTTAAACCCAAAAGCTGTATAATTTCTTTATCCACGCCTTGTTTGTAGAACATTTCCGGCACGTGATAAATGGATTTCGCATCGGCACATTCAATCACCCGTTGCGGCGGCACGCTGCAGAAGAGCGAGATTTTTTTCTTGAGATTTTCCGACAGCGGTTTCTCTGTGCGGCAAATAAGCATGCTGGGGGCAATGCCCACTTCGCGCAGTTTATTGACGGAGTGTTGTGTCGGTTTGGTTTTGAGCTCTTGAGCTACCGCAATGTAAGGAATAAGCGTTACATGCACGGATATGACGTTTTGCGGTCCCTTTTCCAAACACAGTTGGCGCGCGGCTTCCAAAAACGGCAGCGATTCAATATCCCCTACCGTCCCGCCGATTTCAATAATGGACACGTCCACATCGTTTTCAAACGCGGTAAAGCGTTTTTTAATCTCATTGGTAATGTGCGGAATGACTTGCACGGTGGCACCCAAATATTCGCCGCGGCGTTCTTTATCAATGACCGTTTGATAAATACTGCCGGCGGTGTTGGTGTTGGCGCGGGTCATGGTAACGTCCAAAAAGCGTTCGTAGTGGCCCAAGTCCAGGTCGGCCTCGGCGCCGTCGGTAGTCACAAACACTTCGCCGTGTTGATAGGGGGACATGGTACCGGGGTCCACGTTGATGTACGGGTCGCACTTAATCATATTGACTTTGAGACCGTTTAGCTGCAGCAGTTTGCCAATGCTGGCGCCGGAAATCCCTTTGCCCAGCGAGCTCACTACCCCGCCTGTAATAATAATGAATTTAGACATAATTTTTCTCCTAAGTAGTAAAATTAATGAGCGCGGTGTTCTTTCCAATACTGTTCCGCCCGTTGTAAATCTTGCGGCGTATCAATGGCCGGTCCGGCGGGCTCAATTTGCACGCATTTGATGCACATCCCGTCTTCCAACGCGCGCAGCTGCTCCAGCTTTTCTATTTTTTCTAAAGGGCTTTGCGGTAAGGCCACAAACCGCGCCAAGGCTTCTTTACGGTAGCCGTAAATGCCGCAATGGTGCCAGTAAATAAAATTTTTATTCTCGTCGGACGGTTCGCGTTTAAACGGCACCCGCGCGCGCGAAAAATACAAGGCCCGCATATCTTTACCCAGCACGGCTTTAACGCAGTTGGGGTTGTCTATTTTGGCATCATCGGTAGTAGCCATCACGGCCGTGGCAATATCGCACGTTGGGTCCTCTTGCAAAAGTTGGGCAATTTTTACAATGGTTTGCGGGTCAATAAACGGCTCGTCGCCTTGCACGTTAATCACAAAATCGGCTTGCAAATTACGGGTAGCTTCGTAGATGCGGTCCGTACCGCTTTGACAGCTGGCGCTGGTCAGCACGGTGCGCGCGCCAAACTGCGCACAAACGTCCACCACCGCTTGGGCCTCGGTGGCGATTACCACTTCGCCCAGCCCGGTTTTTTTACACGCGTTGTACACGTGTTCAATAACGGGCTTTCCGGCCAGTAAAGCCGTTACTTTACCGGGAAAGCGCGACGAACCCATCCGCGCGGGAATCGCAATGACAATCCGGCTCACGGCAACACCTTCTCAATTTCTTCGCACGTGGCCGTAGCCGTGCCCGATTTGCCTACTACAATGCCCGCTGCATAGTTGGACAGCACCGCCGCTTCGGGCAGCGTGGCCCCGGCCGCCAGGGCTAATGTAAAGACGGAAATTACGGTATCGCCCGCCCCGGTTACGTCGTACACTTCGCGTGCGGTAGTGGGGATGGTGGTGGGTTTTTTCTTGCCTTTTTCAAACAAACTCATCCCGTCGGCGCTGCGGGTAATTAAAATAGAATCGGCCTGCAGCATTTTTAAAATCTTCTGTCCCAGTTTTTCAATCGCTTCCTCGCCGGGTTTGGGGGACTCGCCGGCCCCTTCCCACGCTTCTTTGGTGTTGGGGGTCATGCAAGTAATGTGTTTGTATTTTTTGAAATTATCAATTTTGGGGTCCACACACACCGGGATGCCTTTTTTGCGGCATTTGTCAATAATAGCCTTAATGTTTTGGTCGCTTAGCATCCCTTTTCCGTAGTCGGATAAAATGACCCCTTTGGCGGTTTTAATGGCCAGGTCAAAACTTTTCATACACTGCGCGGCAATGGAGGGGGAAATGGTTTTTTTGCTCTCGCGGTCGTAGCGGACGATTTGCTGCTGCTCGGCCATGACGCGGATTTTTTGGGTGGTCGGGCGGTCGGCATCTTCGCAAATGCCATAGGTAGTAATTTTCCGCTCGCGCAGAAAGCCTTTTAGCATTTCTCCGCCCAGGTCTTGCCCGACGACGGAAATCATCACCGGTTTGGCGCCCAGGGCCGCCAGGTTGACGGCTACGTTGCCGGCGCCGCCGGCTACAAAAAATTCGTTATTTACGGCTACTACCGGCACAGGCGCTTCGGGCGAAATGCGCGACACGGCCCCCTTAATAAAATGGTCCAGCATAATATCGCCCACGACGATAATTTCCTGTCCTTTTAGTTTATGTAAAATACTTTTTAAGCGTTTGGTAGTAATGGTCATAAGTTCTCCTATCCATTCATTATAACTTTAATTGCGCTCATACGCCAAGAGTTCGGCCGACACACTGCCAATAAATACCTCTACCGACATTTTTACCGGCATGCGGTACTTATCGTCCGTGAGCCATACTTTAAGGCTTTTGCCCTTAGCTACAAAAATTCCTTCCCCGCGTAGCTGCGGTTCCACAATCCAACAATCAAATTTCCCCGCCGGGGTTTTGACGGTTTCTTTGCCCAACACTTTTACAATGAGCGGGTATTGTTTTTCGCGGTTGACGATATCAAACACTACGTCTTTGCCCGCTTCCAAGGGCTGGGCCCGTACGTAGTATAAGGACGAAAGAATGTCCAACACTTCCTGGTTTAGTTCTCCGGCAATGATGCGGGGTTCGTCCTTTTTTTTAACTTCCCCGTAGAACCGCCCATTGGTGTAATCAAAACTCAGCCACTCGTCGCGTTGGTAATTGCCCTCACGCAAGCTTTGGGAATATCCCAGCGAGTGTAGCGTGGACGTATCCAGCCACGAATAGTTAATATCGCGCACCTTGTACATCGCGTCAATCACATTGGCCGAAAACGCGGTTGTTTGAATAAGGTATGCGGTTTTGCCGTTTTTGCTCACCAGTCCGCGCGTTTTGATATACGCCGTGCCGGCCTTGACAAAGGAATAATAAATCCCGTATTTCAAACTTTCGTTACTCCACGGGGCGTGGGTGTTGTCGGGCAAAATGGGCTCATAGGCCAAGGGGTTGAACAGCCGTCCTTGGGTGGGCAAAATTTCTTCTTTTTTAAAAGCCGGTGTATCGGCCGGGGGCTGCGCCAACGTTTGGGCGGCACGGTCTTGTGCAATTTGCGCGGCCACCTGCGTTTCCAACGAAACGGGCTCTTGCACCGGGGCATTGTCCGCCGTCGTCACCGTTACAACCGGGGACGTTTTCGCTGCCGGGGAGGGTTGCTTCGGCTGGGTTTGCATGGGGGCCGCTGTTTGGGTAACTTCGGGTGCTTGCGGCACTGCAACAGCCGTTGGAGTAGCTATTGGAGCGGGCATTTGCACCGGGGCCGTTGCCGGGCAAGCCGTGCGGGTTTGGCAGTAACAGGCCGCCAAACAAACGGAAAAAATAAAAGGGAGTGCGTGTTTCATAGCTTGCTATCTTTTACAATAAATTTAGCGGCGTTGAGCAAATTGGTAGCCACTTTGTCAGGGTGTAAATCCGGGTATTTTTTCAAGTGGCGCTGGCCGTTAGCGGTTGTTACCAAAACGGCTTTGCAGCCCAGTGCATGGCCAAATTCCACGTCGGCCTTTTTATCCCCAATCATATAAGACTGCTTCACATCAATATGATACTTTTTGATTAAGTCTTGCCCCATTTTGGGTTGCGGTTTGCGGCAAGCACATTTCTCGTCGGGTGCGTGCGGGCAAAACACAATTTCTTCTATGACTGTGGGCTTTAAAAGCTGCTGTAAACGGGCGTGTACGGCGTTTACCTCTTTAGCGGTAAAATAGCCGCGCCCGATGCCCGATTGGTTGGAAACGATAAAGAGTTTAAATCCGTTTTGAGTCAGTAACTTCAAAGCCGGCCGGGTGCTTTTATAAAGGCGCACCTGTTTCGGGTTGCACAAGTAAACGCCGGGTTTTTCGTAAATCAGCGTACCGTCGCGGTCTAAAAACACGGCTTTCATTTTACGCGTTCCTCCGGGTGTCCTTGCAAGTATTTTTCTCCCTCGGCTTCGCGTTTCCAGCGGTTATGTGCCCATAACCACGAGGCCGGATCCTCGCGTAAACATGCTTCGTAAAATTCAGCCAGCTTTTTAGTAAAAGCGCGGGTGGTAGCCGGGGTATATTCGGCGGGGGGAGTCAGCGGGTCTAGCACGTAGCACACCAGCTTGCCGTCTTGTTCCCGGCGCACTTGAACGGGGAACACCGGTACCTGCATGCGGATGGCCAGCAGTGCCGTGATGGGCGAGAACGCCGCCGTGCGTCCCATAAACGGGATCCACACTTCGCTGGAACCTGCGTTTTGGTCAATTAAAATGCCTAAGAGCCGCTTGCGTTTAAGCCAGCGCATACAGGCAAAAAAGGGTTGGTCCTCGTGGTTGCTGTAAAACGTACGGCCGCCAAAAATGTTGCGCAGCCGGTTGGTTTCATCGTCAATATAAGGGTTGTCCACGCGCTGGGCAAGTACGGCCTTGTCCATACCGTACACGCTGGCGGCCAGGCCAAAGGCTTCCCAGTTGGTAAAGTGCCCAATGTGAATAATGCCGCCGGTAGTTCCTTGGGCTTGCTGGATTTTTTCCAGCCCGACGATACGGCAGTGCTTTTTAAATTGCTCCCGGCTCATGTGGGTCAGTTGGATAAATTCGGCCAAAATGGTACCCATATTACTCCACGAGTTGACGGCAATTTGGTGCACTTCTTGGGCGGATTTTTCGGGGAACGCGCGGGCGATATCGTACTCCATGCGTCTAAAACGGTTGGGGAAAAACACCGTCGTTCCTCGCATCAGCGTGCGGGCCGCCCAAACGGAAAAACGGTACGGCAGCAGTGCAAAAAGCACACAGAAAGCCTTGAGAGCCAAGTATTGCAAGTAGTGAAACGGTGTTTTTTGAAAACGTGTTTCTGCCATAAATTTATTGTACCTTTTTTGACGTGTAGTTGGCCACTGTTTTTAAAAGCCTTGACTCGTTTTTTTTTTTTGGTAAATTTGAGGTGTAGTGCGCTGGTAAACTTGTATAAATGGAGGAGTACGCAGTATGAAAAGAAGTTGTTTTAAAGGCTGTTTTTGCTCAAAAGCGGGTTTTACGCTTATTGAGCTGTTAGTTGTGGTGCTGATTATCGGTATTTTAGCGGCGGTAGCCGTGCCGCAGTACCAAAAAGCCGTAGAAAAAAGCCGCATTAGCGAGGCACGAGTTGTAATAAGAAGTATGCAGCAAGCTTTTGAGTTATGCCGTTTGCAGTACGGGGACGGGGCAGACGAATGTGGACCTGGCGAAGATGGATTATTTTCCCGGATGGATATAGAGATGCCGGGTACGTTGGTTGAGGACGGTGAGTTTTGTAATTATGCATCAGGTTGCTACGTAACTAAAGACTGGTCTTATGACTATGATGGAAGCGATTTTTATGTGAGCCGGATTACAGATCCCGATGCTCTGGAGGATAGCCAGGTCTATGGCTTGGTTGCGAACCGGTCTGTTAATTCATCAGCCATTGAGTGCTTTCCGGGAACCGTAGGAAACTGTAAAAATGTATGCGGTTCGAATGATTATTGCGTGTTGCCTTAAAAGCAACAAAGTTTTCACGTGAAAACTTTGCTAGTAATGTTAAACACGATTTAAGAATACAAAACCCTTTAAGGTAATAACCTTAAAGGGTTAGTTTTTAAGTGGCGGATATACTTAGTAAATTACCGTACCGATTTCTTCGCCGCACAGGGCACGCTCAATGTTGCCTTTTTTATGTAAGTTAAACACTTGGATAGGCAGCTGTTTTTCCATACACAGCGCCAGGGCTGCCGTGTCCATAAACTGTAAGCGTTTGGCAATCGCATCGGCGTACGTAATTTTGCCAATAAGTTTGGCCTGCGGGTTTTTGCGCGGGTCTGCATCGTACACGCCGTCCACTTGCGTGGCTTTTAAGAGGACGTCGGCGTTCATTTCACTGGCGCGCAAGGCAGCAGCACTGTCGGTGGTAAAATAGGGGTTACCGGTGCCGCCCGCAAAAATGACAATGCGCCCCTTTTGCAAGTGCCGGATAGCTTTGCGGCGCACAAACGGCTCGGCCAGTTGGTAAATGGTAATGGCAGGAAGTACGCGCGTAGGGACGCCGGCGTCTTCAATGGCGGACTGCAAGGCAATAGCGTTAATGACGGTAGCGAGCATACCCATATTGTCCGAGTTTACGCGGTCAATCACGCCGCCGCCGTCGCGCACGCCGCGCCAAATGTTGCCCCCGCCAATGACAATGGTCAGCTCGCAATCGGCTTTTTGATAGGCCTGGGCAATTTCTACGGCGATTTCTTTTAAGGACTGCGGGTGGATACCGCGGTGGCCTTCGGTGCTGAGGGCCTCGCCGGAGAGTTTTAACAAAATACGTTTTTTGGGGTGGGCGGATTTGATCATAATATCGTTGGCGGTCATAGTATGCTCCTTAAAAGTTATTTTTAGTATTGTAGCATAAATCTTTTTCTTCTGCGCACACTTGCGTATGCGCACAAAAAAAAGCCCCGCCAAAGCGGGGACTTTATTAGAAACGAACGAACCGGGTGACGGTTACTTCGCCGCCCAAGGCTTGGGCTTGCTCTTTTAAGTAGTCGGCCACGGTTTTTTTGTTGTCTTTAATCGTAGCTTGCTCCAAAAGGCAGTTTTCTTTGGCAAACTTTTTGACTTTACCGGGCAACATCTTGGCGATGGCGGCCTCGGGTTTGCCTTCGTTTAACGCTTGGGTTTTGTAAATGTCCAGTTCTTTGTCGATGACTTCTTGCGGGATATCTTCGGCTTTAATCCAGCCCGTTTGCATCCCTACGGTGTGCATCGCCAATTCGCGCGCCAGTTCGGTGGCTTTGGCTTTGTCGGCACCACCGGCAACGGCCAGCTCCAAGAGAGAGGCTTTTTTGTTGTCGCTATGCACGTAATAAGCCATCACAGCACCGTCGGCCGGGGTCCAGTTGAAACCGCCTTTGAAGGTGGTGTTTTCGCCAAATTTGGGGGCTTGTTCGGTAATTTTGGCTTTAATCGTTTCGTCGGTATCGTAATTGACGCCGGGGTGAGCGAGCACATAGTCGGCCAGTTCGTTAGCCAGGGCAATAAAGGCATCGGTTTTGGCCACAAAGTCCGTTTCGCAGCCCAGGGATACCATCGCAAAGTTTTTGCCGTCGGTCTTTACTACTACCCGGCCTTCTTTGGTTTCGCGGTCGGCCCGTTTGGCCATGGCGGCTAAACCTTTTTTGCGCAAATACACCACGGCTTGTTCCATATCGTTTTTACATTCCATGAGTGCTTTTTTGCAATCCATCATTCCCGCGCCGGTTTTTTCGCGCAAGGTTTTAATATCATCCATTAAAGACATGTAAATCTCCTGTTTAATAAGTGGGGGGAAATTCCCGCATGTGGCGGGAATTTCCGTCAGAATTATTTTGCTTCTTTATCCGCTTTTTTAGTGGTTTTAGCAGCGGTTTTTTTGGCAGCCGGTTTTTTGGCGGCTACTTTTTTAGCCGGTTTTTCTTCTTTTTCTTCGGCTTTTTCCGCAGCTTTTTTAGCGGTGGTTTTTTTGGCAGCAGCCGGTTTTTTGGCAGCGGCTTTTTTGGCCGGTTTTTCTTCTTTTTCTTCGGCCTCAGCTTGTTCGGCTAGCACTTCGCCTATTTCTTGCGCGGCTTTGACTTCGGCTTTGATTTCGGCCACGTCGCCGGTGGGTTCTTGGGCGGCTTGTTCGGCTGCTTCGGCGGCTAACATAGCGCTTTCAAAAGCATCTACCATGACCGGGTTTTCGGCCGGGGTTTGCTCGGCGGCTTTGACCGCTTCCACTTCGGCTTTGCCTTCTAAAATAGAGTCCGCAATCGCACCGCAGAACAGTTTAATAGAGCGGGCAGCGTCGTCGTTACCGGGGATAGGCAAGGAAATCAAGTCCGGGTCGGCATTGGTGTCACACACGGCCACTACCGGCAAGCCCAGTACGTGCGATTCACGCACGGCTCCGGCGGTGTCTACCGGGTCAATAACAAAGACTACATCCGGCAATACTTTCATATCGCGGATGCCGCCTAATAATTTTTGTAAGCGCAGCATTTCTTTGGTTAAGCGGCTGGCTTCTTTTTTGGAAATGGCTTTAAACACGCCCGAAGCTTCCCACTTTTCCAATTCGTTCATCCGTTCAATGGATTTTTTGACGGTTTGGAAGTTGGTTAAAGTACCGCCGAGCCATTTTTCGCTGATGCAAAAAGCACCGCAGCGCGCGGCTTCGGCACGGATGGCTTCTTGGGCTTGTTTTTTGGTACCGACGAACAAAAATTTAGCGCCTTTTTTGCTTTCTTCTTTTACAAAAGCACAGGCTTTTTTAAGTTCTTTAGCGGTTTTTTGTAAGTCTAAAATGTGCACGCCGTTTCTTTCACCAAAGATAAAGCGGCCCATTTTGGGGTTCCAGCGGGAGGTTTGGTGGCCAAAATGCACACCGGCTTCCAGCATGGATTTCATAGATACGTTACTCATTTTTTATCTCCTGTGGCGCACGCCTAAATTAGGGTAGGGGATACCCCGGGTGGCGTTTGCCTGGGTGACGTCAACTCGGGCTTGGATTTACGAACTTTTTGCGCCCGGCTGCTCAGTTTCACCTGGGGATATTATAGCAAACTTAGGAAAATTTAACAACACCCATGAATATCCATTTTACGCACTCGTCTTCTCCAAAAAGGCAAACTTTATAAACAACCCTCCTTCCCCGCCTAACGGCGGTACTTCCCCCACACGGGGGGGAGATGAAAAGGCAGTATGTGCTGAGCACCTCAAGGGAGAGGTGGAAAAATCATCTTATCCTCTATTTGGCTCGGTGTTGTTGTTTACCTCCCCCTGGAGGGGGAGGATGGGCGCAGCCCAGGTGAGGGGGTATCAAAAAAGATTTCCTCTTTATATACCTTATATTACCGGGCTTGACTTGTTTTTTTTTTTTGAT
>CAMVRX010000004.1 GCA_947170005.1 uncultured Elusimicrobium sp. | reverse complement strand
GACCACCGAGATCTACACTCTTTCCCTACACGACGCTCTTCCGATCTCTTTCTCTGCGCCTGGGCGAACTTAACAAACTGGCAGACCGTTTGGACAATAAGAGCCAAACCGTCCGGCAAAAAGAAGAAGCCGACAAAGCCACCCTGGATGCCGCGCAGAAAATCAAACGCCGCATTGTGGATGAATTGAACAAACGCGAATTAGAGGGCAAAGCGGATATTATAAAGACCTTGCAAAACGCTAAAACCTTTGACGACATCCAAGCCGCCACCGCGCAAGCCCTGGACTTTTTAGAAGCCGCTTACGATAAAACAGAAGCGGGCATTGAAGAACGCCGCCGCACCGACCTGCCCAATACCGACTGGGACAGCGTGCGTGCGCAACTGCTGCGTGCTTATACCGAAAGCGTAGGGCAAGTGGACAATAAAGTAAAAGAAGCGTGGAAAATACGCAACATGGTAGTAACGGGCAGCATCCGCCATTACACAAATTGGAGCGATGAAGAAATCAGCCGCCGCCGCAAAGGAAGCGAAAGAGTGCTTGCCGAAGCCGAACCCAAAATGGAAGCCGCTTTAATGCAGGCAACCTGGCGCGTACTTCGCAACATCGGCGGACTTGAAAGCGACCAAATACGGCAGCTTTTGCAAGGGTACATCCGCACCGCTACCAAATTACGCACTTTCCATAGAAGCGAATTAGACCGCGTAGTGCGCCGGGCAAAGGACTTCCAGGAAGATAACTACAAAAAATACATGAACAAAAAGATACAGGATATTTTGAACCTAAATCTTTTTGATAAACGCGGAAATCTGCGCAAAGCCATGGTGGATGAGGGTACTTTAAGAGTGCTGCAAGAATTAAAGCGCGTAGCCCACCTGGGGCCGCAAAGTGCCGCCGATGAACTGTCTGCGCGCATGGAGCAGTTTTCGCGCCAAGAAGAAGCCGCCAGCCCGAGCGATAAAATCATAAACGAGCTGCTTTCCATACAAGCCAATGACCGCAAGGATGTTTCCGTACACCTTTACAAACAGGCATACGATGACATCCACGAACTGCGCAAAGCCGGGCGCAGCGCGCGCAACTTGCAAAAAATGATTATGGACTTCCGCAACGAGCAAGACAAAAGCGAAGTGCTTGCGGCTATAAAGAAAAACAAAGAAGCCGGACTGTTAAAACGCACTTACGCTTCCTGGCTTGCCAACTGGGAAAGCATGCTGGATGTTTTTGCCGATAAAAACATTAAAGAAAAATACAGCATGCTGAACCTGGAAGCTGACACTTTGACTTACTCCTGGCAACGCCGCACCGCTATTATGGATGGCGTAAAGAGTATTTACAAACTGGGCAGCAACCGTGAAGTACAAAACAAGATGAACGAACTGCGCAAAGAAAAACATACTTTTACCAATTATGCGCTGGTAGATAAAAATACCGATGAGTATGTTTGGGTACGCCGCACCGGGGAACCTTTCAAAGAGGAACTTTCCAAGATGCAAATTATTACGGCGTACATTTACTATAAAAACGATGGGCTTGCCGACCGCCTGGTCCAACAGTACGGAAATGAGCAGCTGGGGCAAATGTTTGACCTGTTAGATTTACAGGATAAAGAACTGGCCGACTTTTTACAACAGGAAGCCGAAAAATCGTACAGCCAAATTAACCAAGTTTTTGTAAAAGAACGCGGTTATGATTTACCCCGTGTGCAAAATTATTTCCCCAGTGTAACCGAGCGCGTGGAAAGCGAACTGGACTTTTTGCACGCCAGTGCCGTAATGAGCAAAAACCCGTCTTTTACCAAAATGCGCGCCGCCAGCCCGTTTATTCAAATGAAGCTGGAAAACCCGTTCGGCATTTTGTTTAGACACATTGACCGCGCGGCGGACTACCACTTTAAGGCAGAGAAACTAAACCAAATACGGCGCGTTTTCAAAAGCCCGGTGGTAAAGCCCGCCATCATTGAAAAAGTGGGCGAAGATGTTTATAAACGGATGCTGGAACTGATAGACCAGTTTAGCGTGTCCAAACAAACGCTTAAATACGACATAGACAAACTGGGCGACTGGCTAACCAACAACTATGTAAAAGGGGCCATTGCCTTAAAGCCGACCATTGCCATTAAGCAGCTGATTAGCTCTATGAACTATGCCGAGCAGATGCCCGCCGCTAAATGGGTGTCCGGCTTTGCGGATGCTATCATGCACCCGAAGCAAACCGTTAAATTTATGCTGGACGGGGACCCGTACTTAAAGACCCGCTATGAAAGCGGCTCTATGAACGAAGCCCTTGCCCGCGCCACTGCCGATGCGCAAGCCATTACAGCGCGCGGAAAATTTGTGCGCTTTACGGACCTGCTAACCATCAATACGCGCCTGGGCGATATTGGGGCTATTATCTTTGGTGGAAAACCGTATGTGGACTATTTAATGAAAGAAAAAGGCATGAGCCAAAAAGATGCTTTTGCCGAGTTTAGAAAGTCCACCTTGCGCAGCCAGCAAGCCAACACCCGCAGCAGTTTATCTACGCTGCAAGGGCGCGAGATGAATTTTTTGTATCGTGGGCTGTTTGCTTTTAAGAACACGCCCGCCCAGTACGCGCGCAAAATTGCCGATGCAATTTCCCAGTACCAACGCGGGGAAATCGACAAAAAGCAACTTGCCAAAGTAGTGGCTTTGTACGGACTGCTTAACAGCTGGATGTACTCCATGCTTACCACCCTGGGCGTGCTGGCCTGGTACTTTGACGATGACGATGCGGGCGAGATGCTAACCGATGAGCTGTTTTTTAGCCCATTTACGCAACTGGCCGGAGCATTGCCGATTTTGGATATGGCCGTAGGACAGGCAGCCGATGTAGCCAAAGCGAAAATGTTTGACCACCGGGTGCGCCTGGAACGGCCCGAACTGCCCGTAGTGAGTGAGATTTTCAAAATGGGCGGTAAAGCACTGAAAGAAGATGTAACAGGCGAAGATGTACTGGACATGCTTGTAACGGGCGGGCAGCTTTTCGGCGGACTACCTACCAAGTATGCCAAAGGAATTTACACGGGGGCTGCCGATATTGCAACTGGCGAAAACCCGATGCGCGGCTGTTTACAAGCCCTGGGCTACACGGAAAACCGCGCAAACACAACCACCAAAGTAACTTACACGGGCGATGGCTCCAACCGCCGCTTTGACATCCCCTTTCCCTACCTGGAAAACAGCGAGCTTTCGCTCATTGTTACGGACGGGGACGGGGTAGAAACCGCCGTAACTACCGCGTTTGAAGTGGACACCAGCAAAACATTTTTAACCTACCCGACCACCGCCAGCCAACTGGACCCGCTGCCCAGCACGCACAAATTTACTATCGTGCGCAACACCCCGCTTACCCAAGACAACAACTTGATACAGCAGGCCACACTTGACAAAGAAAGCATGGAAGCCAGTTTAGATAAGCTAACCCGCATTACGCAAGAACTGGCCGAACAAAGCTCCCGCGCCATTAAAACCAAAGTGTCCGGCAGCGCAGCGCAAAGCGCAGAAGATTATTTAGATGCTATCCAACAGGCCAGCTCTACGGCTACCGATGCCGCATCCGCCGCTTCCGCATCCGCCACCGCAGCAGCGGGCAGCGCATCCACCGCCAGCACCAAAGCCGGGCAGGCAGCAGACAGCCAAACCGCAGCGGCCAATTATGCCACCACGGCTTATAACTGCGCAAACAATGCAGAGCAATATAAGGATGCCGCCGCCGAATATGCCACCGCAGCAGAGGGCTCCAAAGATGATGCACTGGAAGCCCAAACCGCAGCCGAAGCCGCGCAAGCTGCCGCAGAGGGTTACAAAGACGATGCAGCCGATGCAGCCACCGCAGCCGGAAGCAGCGAAGCTACGGCGTTGCAGTATAAAAATTCTGCCGAAGCAGCCAGCGAAGCCGCTACCGCAGCCAAAGAAGCTGCCGTAGAAGCCAAAGGCGATGCCCAAACCGCTGCCACTTCCGCGCAAGCGGCAGCCGCACAACTGTCCGCCCACAACACCAGCGATACAGCGCACGCCGACATACGCCTGCTTATTGCCGGAAAACAAGACACCTTAACCGCCGGGGACAATATCCAAATTACAAACAATGTGATTAGTGCCACAGGCGGCGGGGGCGGCGGAGGGTCCGCCAACTGGGGAAGCATCGGCGGTACTTTATCCAACCAAACCGACTTAAAAAATGCGCTGGACGGAAAACAGGCAGCCGGAAGTTATGCGGCCGCAAGCCATACACACACTTCCAGCGAAGTATCGGGCTTGCCCACCAAGTTAAGCGACTTTACCGATGACCTGGGCACCAGCCCGACACATACGCACAGCCAGTATTTAACCAGCGTATCATGGAGCGATGTGGGAAGCAAACCATCTTCTTTTACGCCGTCTTCCCACACACACACTTCTAGCGAAGTATCGGGCTTGCCTACCAAGTTAAGCGATTTTACCGATGACCTGGGCACCAGCCCCACGCATACACACAGCCAGTATTTAACCAGCGTGCCCGTAGCCACTACCAGTACCGCCGGGAAAGTAAAGCCGGACGGCACCACCATTACCGTAAGCAATGACGGGACGATTTCCGCCAGCGCAAGCGGCAGCGGTTTAACTGCCACTTATGACAGTACCAACAAAATTTTAACTTTGGAATAAAGGAGCGAACTATGGCAAACGAAATTTTATATGTACCCGGAATTGGAACCCGCTACTATTATAACCCGGATGTAGCCGGAACGCCTACGCTTGCCGAAATAGGCAGCGGCAGCCACAGCAGCGCAATAGAGAACGGAAACCCGACTTTTACTTTTAGCGGTAAAGCGTTGCAGTTTTCTATGCCGTATGTGCAAAGCGTGGGGCTAAACGGCTCACACACGATAGAATACTGGATGACTTTAACCGACTGGAACAACACGGGAGCCAGCCACCAGTACGGCTATTTTGGCAGCCACTCCGTATCGTTTGTGAAAATTCTGCCCAAACCGATTAGCGGTACAAACAATATAAACTTACAACTTGATTTTGGCGATGGGGACCCGGAAGACACCACCGTAACGCTGCCGGACCAAACAAGCCCCATCCACCTGGCGCATGTGTTTGACACCAGCGACAGCAATTATCAGCTAAAACTTTTTGTGAACGGTACAAA
Organism: uncultured Elusimicrobium sp.; assembly: GCA_947170005.1. GTDB lineage: Bacteria > Elusimicrobiota > Elusimicrobia > Elusimicrobiales > Elusimicrobiaceae > Avelusimicrobium. Next base: position 34,664 of record CAMVRX010000004.1, on the reverse strand, counting down.
AGTAAAAGAGCATTATTTCCACATGCCGTGGGGAAACACCATTATGCTGGGCGGCTCTATTGCATCTTACGGAGCCACCGCGCTGGCTGATAGTTTTTCCGGCAAGATAAGTGATTTTTTGGTATCTTCCGGCGCAAAATACACCAGCACTTTTACACCAGCCCGCCCCACCGTGAACACGGGCACATTATCCAAAGCCGGAAACCCGATTAACGGCTTTGCAGCGCCCGAGATTAGTTATTTAGAAGTGGCGGACATCCCCTACAAAATTGTAGTGGCATCTTAATTTGCAGCAAAAATACACCATAAGGAGTGAAGAAATGTACATAGGCAAAGTAAAAATGAATAACCAGTGGCAAGAACTGGAAGCACTCATCCAAACCCAAGTGGAGGGACAAAGTGCTTTCTCGTTTGATAGTGCTGTTACCTATCAAATCCAAAGCGAGAGTAAATACGGGGCGCGCTTATGTGAAGCCGCCGATACTCCCGCCGATGACACCGAGGGTTTTGTCATTTCCGGCGACAAGACCGCGCACTTCCAACCCCAAACCGGGCTAAAACTGTATGTGCGCCATGTAGCCGAAACGACTTGCCCGCCGATGCTCTTAAAAATTTCCACATTAGGGGAGGCATAAACTATGTTACAAGTCAATGAAAACATTGTTTATTTAGGGGCTGCCGGACCCGCCAGCGGTTCGGGCGGCGGTACTGCCGGAAACGACCCCGTAGGGGCTACTTTCGGCATTACGGCTTCCACAGGTACCCGAACAGGCCAAGCGGCAAACTACACCTTTACCGCTTCCACATCCACCAACCCGGGTGTAAATGACTTCCGTGCTAACCGCCCGGAATACCAAACCCAGGGCGTATTGTGGGAAAAGGACACCAACGGCAAATTTACTAAAAAAATTGCCGTAGAGGGCAGCAGCTTGTATGACCGCCTGCACTTTGATAGAGAATACACCGGGCTGCGCACCGTAGCGTTTAACAAATTCTACTACCGCATCCAAAGAGAAACTGACGGCGCCGCTTCCTATCAAACCCACTACACGCAGAAAAGCGGTTTTTCTATCCACCCCGCTTTCCTAATGGGTGGTGTAACCAGCGAACACCTTTATGTTACCAAATACAAATTATGCGATGACGGAAACAACGGTGTAACCAGCGTGCCCGGCGCATTTTTGAAAACAGCTACCACGCAGGCGAACTTCCAAACCAAGTGCCGCGATGTGGGCATGATAGTGTTTCCAAAGGTTGCGTGGGATATGGTGTCGTTACTGGCTATCATCCAGTGCAACAACTACAATATCCAAGCTGCTATCGGGCAAGGGCAGGTATCTTCTTATAAAGAAGCTGCCGTTACCGTGGCACAGGAAAGCCAGGCAAGCGTAATTATTGCTACCAGCAATGCGGGCTTCTTTAACACAAACCGCAGCTTGTACAAAGGCAGTTTTTACAAAATTTTGGGAACGGAAACTTACGATGAAAGCAATACCAAAATTTTATTGGACCGCGCGCTTACCACGACCACGAGCGATAAAGTATATGCCGGGTTTAACTTGACCGGGTTTAGTGATGAAATTTTAAGCCAGGACGGCGAACACGCGGCAATGGACAACAGCGGAAGACGGACCAGCGTGCTTTTGGGGTTGGAAGATTTTTGGGGCGCGTGCAACTGCGGACTTGCAGGCATGTGCCGCATAAACGGCAACGAAAGTTTAGTGAGCCCGGACCCGTGCGAGAAGTACGAGTGGCCGACCACTACCGATGATAAGGGCTGGATAGCTGGACCCGCGATGCTAACCGCAGACGGCTACCCCGGAAGATTTGCTGCTAACAGCGAAGTGAACGGGCAACCCTGGCTGTTTGTGTCCGCTAACAATGACGGAACGAGCACTGTACCAACTGGCGACAGAACTTATGCCAACGCACAAACAGACCCAAAGATGTGTTATGCAGGCGGGAACTGGAGCGGCGGCGGCGCTGCCGGGCTGTTTTACGCGGATTGGAACCTCGCTGTCGGCAGCTCCTACTGGAACAACGGTGCCCGCGGCGTGTTAGACCCCCGTTTGGTAGGGTAGGCGAAGCCGTAAGGGGAGGGACACCTCCCCTGCCCGAAAGGGCAGATGTAGATTTGTTCTTTGAGGTGTGATGTTTTATAGGTGCTTGTGCACAGGCGGGAACTGGAACAACGGCGACAATGCCGGGCTGTTTTACGCGAATTGGAACAACGATGTCGGCAACTCCAACTGGAACAACGGTGCCCGCGGCTTGTTACTTGTAACAAAGAAAGATGTACGCGCACAAGAACCTTGCCCCTAGGCAAAAATAGGATGTGAACAGGCGCACCCAGTAGGCCCGTAAGGGTTCGGCAGGTGTGGAACAAAATAACACTTTGAAACGATTATGCCAAAGCGAATAGGATATATTTTGACCGAAGAAAAACTAACCGTGGAACTATGCGAGCGTGCCATCTTAAAAGCCGCAAAAGGCAAGATGAAACGCCGCATAGTACGCCGCTGCGTGGAAGATGTGTATTACTACGCAGTGGTACTGCGCTGGCTTTTACTATCGGGCACCTATGTGCACGGACCGTACAAAGAGCGTGTACGCAAAGACCCGGGCAGCGGGAAACTGCGCACCCTGGAAATACCCGAATTTTGGGTGGACCAATGCGTGCACCATGTTATTTTACTGTTATTGGAAGAAGAATTTGTAAAACGGTATGATGCAAATTCCGCTTCCTGCGTGCCTGGCCGCGGTACACATTACTTTTACAAGCGGCTAAAACGCTACTTAACAAACGACCGCAAAGGAACAAAATACGCAGCACAGGGAGATGTAAAAAAATGTTACGACCATATCCGCCCGGATATTGTCATGGCATCCCTGGGGCGGTTTATCAAAGACCCACGGCTGATGAGTGTACTGGCAAAAATACTTTACAGCCACCCCTGCCTGCCGCTGGGCAATGTAGTGTCTAGCTGGTTTCAAAACCTGGTATGCACCACATTGGACCGCGCCATGCGCTGCGCAGACGGCGTGAAGTATTATTTGCGCTATGCCGATGAATTCCTGCTGCTGGGAGCCAATAAACGCAAATTACACCGCGCCATGGCAAAAGCACGCGAAGTGCTGGCCGCTATCGGTCTAACCGTAAAAAGCAACTTTCAAGTGTACCCCGTAGATAAACGCGGGATAGATATTGTGGGCTTTCGGTTTTTCCGCTATTACATTTTGCTTCGCAAACGCAATTATCTTTCGCTGATGCGGACTTTTAGAAGATACCGCTTAACGAAAAGCGTACACTCCGCCCGCGGGCTCCTGTCAAAACTTGGCGGGCTTAAATGGAGTTACGCAGATACTTTGCAGGAACGGTACTTTAAGTACCTGGATATTAACGAACTGAAAAGGAGTGCCAAGTATGAAAATGGGCATTGGTGTAGTACCGCAGGATAATGTAGAAGTAAAGCAAGACCGTGGCGTGGCCGTGGTCTTTATGTACAAAGATGTAAAGAAAGAAACGGACACGGACGGCAACGAAATTTTGACCGCCAATGTCCAAAAAATTGACTTCCCCGAGGGAGCCGACAAAGCCGACATCGTGGCACACTTTGACTACTACTTTAACAAAGCAGAAGCCAAAGAAGTAGCGCAAGCCGCCGCTTTGAAAATTTCCCGCGTGGAAGCCCTGCTTGACGGCAGCGATTATAAACTGCTTAAAGTGGCAGACGGTGCGCTTTCTGCCGAAGAATACGAACCGTGGAAAGCGTTACGCCAACATTGGCGCGATACCGTAAATAAGATGCGCGCAGCCAAAACCGTAGAAGAATTGGACAACATCAAATATGCGGAAACGCCGGAGGGCTTGCACGACCTTGTGCAAGCGGGGCTTGTATGACGGCTTCGGTTATTATTGCGCTAGTGGGGTTGGTACTTACCGTAGCCACCACTGTATTTACCATCGGCAAAATTATCGGTGCATTTACCGTTAAGATTACTGCCGAAGTGGAAGCACTAAAACAATTAGTCATGTTTCGCCTTGATAGTTTAGAAAGCAAACAAGACAAATATAATCACATGCAGGAACGGCTTGCAAAGAACGAAGCCAGCTCCGCCAGTGCCCACCACCGAATAGATACTTTGGAAAGCAGAGTAAATGCAGCTTATCATTAAAAGACATTTCAAAGGGCCGCAGTACACCATCGGGCGCTTGTTTGTAGATGGGGTGTACGAGTGCGACACCCTGGAAGATACCGTGCGCGCAGACGGCGTAAAGATAGCCGGACAAACCGCGATACCTGCCGGGAAATATCCCGTGCGTATCACATACAGCCCGCGCTTTAAGAAGATGCTGCCGATGCTGGATGATGTGCCGAACTTTACAGGCGTGCGCATCCACACCGGCAACACCGCCGCCGATACCGAGGGGTGCATTTTAGTAGGTTATAACCGTGTCAAAGGCCGCGTGTGCGACAGCCGCGCAGCGTTTAGACGCTTATTTGCAAAACTGGAAACAGCCGAGCAAATTGAACTAAAAATAAAGTGAGGTAAAAAAATGGAAATGTTATATCTAGGACTTGCCGCCGTTGCGGTGGTAGGTGTCATTGAGTGGCTAAAATCTTTCTTAAAAGAATTTTTAGTCATCCCGGGCTGGGCTTGGTCCCTGGTGGTGCTTGCGGCTTCTTTGGGCTGCGGTGCTTTGTGCGTGTTTGGTGCAAATGTAGGGCCGAAGTCCCTGCCGATGGCCGTGCTGGCGGGTCTAGTCGTATTGGCCCTGGCGCAAATTGGCTATGATGCTATCGTTAAAGCCATTGCGAAAAAAGCCGAAAATGTACTGCCGGATGAAAAAGCTAATTAGTATTTTGCTTGCCGTTGTACTGGGTGCGCTGCTGCTTGGGAACTGCCAAAAAGGCCGAAAGATAGACCGCTTGACAGAACAAGCAGCAACGCTGCCCGATACACAACAGGCAGCCGTCAGTGTAGCAGATGGAAAAGTTACGGCCACCATCCGCCACGAAGACGGAACCGTTACTGCTACCGTGCAATATGTGCCGCCGGAGGGAAGTGTCCAGGTGGTGCAGCCAACAGACGGAAGCGCAGCGGTTGTAAAAGTAAAGCGCGCTGGTTTTACTTTCCGCCCGGCTGTACAAGGCATGGCAGGAAAGGACCTTAAAATCGGTTTAGGCGCGCGGCTGGTGTACTTTAATAGATACGGCGCAGGGATAGGAATTGCGCACGATATGGAGCCGTATTTGTTTGCAGACCGCCGCATTGATGATATGATAGGCATTTTCAAAAATACCACCATTGGAATTTACGGCGGACCGCGCAGCGCGGGCGTGATGTTAGGAGTGTATTTCTAATGTTTAAGTGTAAATTTTCACAGAACGGATATTGCCGCAAGTACGCCATGCACACCTATGTGTGCTGCCCGTCTTGCCATGAGCCGGACTTTGAAACGGACCCGGCTAAACAGTAAATAAGAATTATTACTATTAAGGAAAAAATATGATTTGCAACCGCACCGAATACGACCGCTACTTTATGGAAACATTTTGCCGTACAAAAGCAACACCGCTGCGCCTGGTGCATTGCAGCCGATGCCCGCACTACTGGGCTGGCAAACTGATTTATTTTATTGAAAGGAGTGTTTTATGGCTACAAAGGAAGAACTGGAAAAACAAATTGCAGAAGTAAAAGAAAAGATGAAAGATGTGCACGGCTCCAAATGCGAGGTTTATTCCCGCGTGGTGGGCTACATGCGCCCCGTTTCCGCATGGAACAAAGGCAAGAAAGAAGAATATGCCATGCGAAAAGTGTATAATATAGAAAACCCCAAAAGCAGACCTGGGTGCTGCAAATAATGGGGGACACGGTGGGGGACACTCCGTCTGTGAACGACTCTCTCCCTCTCCGCATTTAGACGAGAAACCCTTTTTAGAAGTAAAGGGTTTCTTTTTTTGTTTCTCTCGTCGTGAAACTTGCTAATTTGTAGTAAGAGTTAGTAAGTTAAATTAAGATAAAATCGGGTTTTAGTGGGGGACACGGTGGGGGACAAATTTTTTTCCGCCAGTGGGGGACACGGTGGGGGACACTATTTTTTAAGTGCCGCGGGCAGCTTCAAAATAAATGCTTTGGCTTTTTCTAAACGCGCGCGCTGCTCTTTTTCCTGCTGCTTTGCCAGCGTGTCTGCGTTAATGTAGTGCCGTTCGCTGGTCTTTTTATCTGCGTGTCCCAGCCCCAGGGATGCTTCCTTTTCTTCCAGCCCCATGTCCATTAGTGCCGTGATGCAGCTTTTGCGCAAGGTCTTATAGGTGCATTGCAGCGGCAGCGTGTTTGGCTCATGGCGAAGTATCTGCTTATTTACTTCTTCCAAATTCGCTTTGAAAGCGTTTGAAAAATTCTTTTCATTATACGGGTACCCGTCTTCACTTGTGATAACATACACGCGCGCCCCCAGCTCTTTAATATCCGCCAACACATCCGGCGGCAGCAACACCAGGCGGCGTTTATCCCGCTTGGGTGCCCACGGCGTGATGCCGCGCTTTGGGTCTGCGCCGTGCTCCCATATCTTTGTGATGCCCGTGTTAAAATCTATTTTACTTGTTAAAAGATGTATCATTTCTTCGGGCCGGACCCCGGCATAAAAACCTATCTTTATAGCAACACGCCAGCGCAGCGGGCTGTATTTAACCAGTAGCCCGACTTCCTGCGGCGTGATGGTATGCACTACCACTTTGCCCGTGTTTAACGGGGCTTCCAGCGGCTCTATATTTATAACCGGGACAAGCCCCTCTGCCATCCCCCACTTTGCCGCACGAAGTACACTGCCCATCTTTTTATTTAAGCCATAATAATTTGTGTGCTTTTCGTCTGCGCGCTGCCGCAGTTTCCGGCGGTATTCCGCCAAAAGCGGGTAGGTTATATCCTGCACATAATGCGGCCGCATCGTGTTATAAAAGTCCGTTAGGTTGTAAGTGTATTCTTCCACGGTGCGCGACTTATAAATCGGCTTGCCCGTTGTTTTATCCTTTTCCGTGCGGATAAATTCCAGGAACATATTTTGAAATGAAAGCCATGTTATAGAGTTATCTTCTTTGCGGACCGCGTGCTTTGCTTTCAGCTCTTTTATCCAAAGTTTATAGTCGTGCTCCCGCTGCTCTTTGTTACCATAAAAATACTTCTCGTACCGCTTGAAGTTTATTTGGTAGCGGTACCTGTAACCTTTACGCCCCGGGCGTTTGAAGCTGGATATTTTAGTAGGCATAGTTATTCTTTTTTTTCTGCGGCAAAAACATCGTCTAATGTGTGCTTGCCAGCGCGCTGCTTGTGGTGTAATTTAGTTTTATTTTTTATGTGATTAAATTTGTTTTTTACGACTGGGAACAAAGCGACACAAAAACAAGCAAGTATAAACACGCCCGCGAAACAACATAAAACAAATTCCCTTTTCTCTCGTGCAATTTCTTCTCTTGTTTTTTGCGGACCGAACGCCGCATAATTAAAATGATTATCCCTGCTTTGTTTGGCTAATTCGGCATTTATCGTATAGCGTACATCGGCGGCGCGCCGATATGATACTTTATCCTGTGAAAAAGCAACGCAACACAAAAACAAACATACGGCAGCAAACAAAAATTTTTTCATTACCCCTCGTCCCCGGTGGGATAAATGCACTGCGATTTTTTAAGGGCTTTGATTTCTTTTTCCATGAGCTGCATTTTTACCGTTAGCAATTCCACCTGCGCCGATAACAACTTAATATCTTTTTGCACATCTGCCGGAACACCGACTTTTGCGCCATGGCCGACAGCGTTATTATTCCCTTTCACTTCGGCAAAAAAATAATTTACGGGCTTGCCCGTGGCTTTGGCAATTTTTTTAAGCGTGTCTATTTTGGGACTATTTGTGCCCGAGAGCCATTGACTAATGGTGTTAGGTTTTACACCTAGTTTTTTTGCAAGCATACTTTGATTTAACCCCATTTCTGCCATAGCAATTTTGATTTTTTTTATCACTTCGTCATCGTTTTTTCTCGTCATAAAAAGCCCACTCGTAAAAATAATGCTTGACAAATCATCTTGTTTTATGATAATTTATCTTTACGGAAGACAAATTGTCTTCCTGCCCTGGAAAAAGGGTTTTGCTTACAAGAAAACGCGACAACAATTTGAGCAACTTTCTAACAAAAGCCATCGCGGGCTTTTGTAAGCAAAAACCGTACAAACTTTACCAGAGGTGTGTACGGTTTTATTTTAGCATATTACCCCGCTTAAATGGGGGCAGGGTGCAAAGATTTATGAAACAGGATAAAGCGACTTATAAAAAACTGGATGTGAAAATGTTTAGACCCGCCGATGTTATCAAAGACCTAGCAGGCAATGTGTTTTTGAAACGCCAGGCGGTGGCGCAACTGTTTCAATGTTCGCTGGTGGTACTTACCACCACTTACAAAAGAAAGGGTCTGCGCCCGATGGACCGCTACATTAACGGCTTCAAAACTTATCTGCTGGATGATGTGGAACGGTTCTATAACTTACGCGAAAACTACTAAATAAGAGAGGGATGAAAAATGATAGAGGGAAACTGCAACAACACTTATAAATATGTAGCACCTTATGTGCTTACGAAAAAAAACCACCACTACGACTACCGAGAATATCCGGGCTACTTAGCCGGGGACGGCCCCGCCGTTATGAGTGTAGGCATTGTGCATAGTGATATTCACAACGGCCGTTGGATTTATTTTGCATGGGTAGAATTACAGGACCTAAACGACTGCCCGCGCGAGATTTTAATGGAATTTGACCAAGACGAATTATTTAACACGCCTGCGGATGCGTGGACTGCACAAGAAAAACACAGCCAGGCCGTGCGTTTGGCGTGCTACAAATATGCGCGCTGTTACCACCACAAAAAGAAAGGGATGCTTGCACGCATTAAAGATTTCCTGGCGAAAAAACACCAGGCGGGTGCACCTACATCATCCCGGGTGCATGACGAGAGAAAACAGGGCGGGGTCCACCCTTTCCCCGCCCACTCTATACGGAGGGTGTTATGATAGAGGAAATTAAAATAACCGTTGAGCATAACCATTACGATAGTATCGGCGAAAAAGCCGAGAAAATAGAAAGGCAATGCTTTTCTGTGCATTTTGATACCTCGTATCCCAATGTACCTTTTGAAATTTTCAAAGCTAACCACAAAGGTATGAGCCCAGCACAAGCAGTTATCTTTATCGTCAGAAACACTTTGCGTAAGGAGCTAGGTTTATGACACACTTTTGCCCCCGCTGCAAGAAGCGGTTAAAACCCGGACTGGAAGAACACATCGGCATCTGCCGCAAGTGCCGGGAAGAAGAAAACAAACAAGGAGCACGCACAGTATGACCCAACAAGACGACCAACAACCTGCCCAATGGTGTGTACTACTGGACATGGACGGCGTACTGTGTGAAAACACCTTGCGCCGTGAATACGGCAACGATAGAGATTATGAACTTTTCGCGCGCCGCTGCCACCTGGCAGCCCCACTGATGGAATTTGTAACCCTGGCGCAGACATTGAAACAAAACCGCGTAGCCGTATTCATCTTAACCGCACGCAGCGAAAAACTGCGCGCTGTTACGGGGGAGTGGCTTTTGCACTACAAAGTGTACGCGGACAAAATACTAATGCGCCCGATGGGCAACCGCGAAAAGGACCCCGTACTTAAAAAGAAAATGGTAACGGGCTTGCGCCGGATGCACAAATTTAACGAGCCAGGCGGGCTGGTGCCCTTGCTGGCCGTGGATGATGACCCGGACATAGTAAAGATGTACCACGATATGGGCTTGCCTGCGTGCCTGCCTGCTAATGTGCCGGAGGTGCTGCTATGAGCAAACGCCAAACACAGCTGCCCGATATAGACACAGCTGTCATCGGTCCATCTTGCTGCGGGAAATTTTCCGCGAGTAGAGAACTTTGCAACCAATGCGTTGCGCAGGGGCTTTACTCTCATGCTATCTGCTTTGCGCTCCCGAACCTGCATAAAGGTACGGACTATGAACAACTTACAGAAACTAACGGAGGAAACCCGCCGTGAACGGCAGCGGCAGTATTGGCGCAGATGGAAAGAACGGCATGCCGTAAAGGCATTTAGCAAATTTGGATGGGATGTAAATTTTAAGCATCATGCGCCGGGCTGGCAATGGACGGCAACCCGGCAAACAAACGGGGCGGTATTAGAAAGTGAATACTTTACCACCCTGGGACAAGCAAAACTAGATTTTTACGAGGCGGTAGCAGAATGAACCAACAACACTTTGCAGTAGGCGAACCTGTTTATTTTGTAGGGCTGGACCAGCGCGGTACCTGGGCCGTATTTGGCACAACCGTTAAGACCATTATAAAGAAAGGGAAACTGTGGACTTATGAGCTGGCAGCGTGGCCCTTTTCTATCCGGCGGCAGGAAACGGATATTTACCGCGATTATACGCAAGCCAAAGGCGTGGCGGCGATGTATTCGCAGCGTGAGATTTTCCCCGAAAGGGGCGGGCGCAAAATCTCCTATAAGACAATACAGAAAAGTGAAACCCTGCGCCCGTAATTTTAAGCGCGCGTAGCTCAAACGGTTAGAGCATCCAGCTCATAACTGGCAAGGTTGTAGGTTCAAGTCCTACCGCGCGCAGCAAATTGGAGTAATAAAATGCAACATAACACCATGAACAAAGCCATTAAAGCGGTGCAACACGCCCGGCAGAAACACCCGGACTTTGCACCCGGACTAGAACACGCGCTTTGCATAGCGCAGGAAGAAATGGGCGAGATAGCCAAAGCAATAAACGACAATAAGGGCTGGGACGAAATAGAAGCGGAAATTTACGACACCATTGCTGTATTATTCCGCATTGCAGAAAAGGACTATTTGAAAGCCGCACCGATAAAAGGAGGAAATAACAATGGAAGTACATTTGAAAAGTAACGGGACCACCGTGCAATATCTTGCCACCGTGCCTGCTGGGTATATGAACCGCGCCGCGCGGCGCCGCTGGAAAAAGATTTTAGGGAGGAAGAAATGAGCAACGAGCAAACCCTATTCATTACCTTTGAACAAGGGAACTACAACTGCAAGGTTGTTATAACAGACCACGGAAACGGCTTTGCAGACATTAACTGGAAATTTAACAGCAAGCCGGAAGATTTCCAAAAGATACTTTTATTCCGCGCAGCAGCGCGCTTTTTAGACATGTTAAAGGAGTGTGGAAAATGGGAAACGAACAAAAAATAACCGTTACGGTTGAACAAGACGGGAAAAAATCGGTCATAACATTAACACCAAACGCCGCTGGCGGCATGGATGTAAAGACCGAGTGGCTGCCAGCCATGGATAAAGAAAAGCCACAAGGGAAAGATTTATTAACTTTCCAAATTTTGGACATGTTACGGGGGAAATAAAATGACCTTAAAAACAAACCCATTATTAAAACCGTGCCCATTTTGTGCCAGCACACATCTTACTTTTACTTTCCAGCTTAACGACCGCCAACAAAAGGAGTGTTATGTGATTTGGTGCGATATATGCGGTGCAACCATAAAAGCCCGCAGCAAAACAGCCGCAGTTTTACGGTGGAACAGGAGGAAATTATGAACTTATTTTTTGCGTATGTACTGGCTATTACCCCCAGCATTTGCTGGCTGTTTGGGATGATTTCTTTATGCGCTCTTTTAGCAACTGCCGCCAGCGTTTTTTCATGGGCGGATGCTATTGCACGAGAAAATGAACCGCTTGCAAATAAGTGTAAGTGGATGGCAGTTTACTGCGGTTCTGTTCTTTTTGTGTTTGCTACACTCTTTGCCTTAACGCCCGATGCAGTGCAACTAAAATCTATGATGCTTAATTATCACGGCGAGTATATCCAATGTGATGCGCAAGGCAACTGCCAGGAGGAAAAATAAATGGCTATATTATCTTTTCGTGCGGTTGTAAAACCAACATTAGACATTGACGAAACACACAACAAAGAAGTGCCGCTTGTAATTTACGGTGTTACGGTGTTTGGCGATGGCGAGTGCTGCGTAATGTATGACGACCTTGCCGATGCTGTTTCAAAACAACTAGATGAAAAAGAGGGAAACCTTTTACTGGAACAGCTGGAAAACAATTTTAGCATAAACGAGGACTGTATTTATTTAGACGGTGCAAAAGTACAACAGGACACCGGGCTCATGGATAAAAACGGGACCCCCGTTTTTGAGGGCGACATTGTGCATCTTGCCTGCGAAGACGGCGGCAAGTGGGTGGGTGTCGTTAAGTGGGACTACGGCGCGTGGGGTATTGACTTCAAGGACTGGAAGCCCGATGTGCGCGACTTGCACGCTTCCCTGGAAGTGGCCGGAAACATTGTTTTAACACCCGATGTAAAGCTGGACAAAATCAAAAAAAGCGAGGAAATGAAATGAAATTTAGAAAAAAACCAGTAGTCATAGATGCTTGGCGGTGGACGGGCGAGGTTACGGAAGAATTAAAAGGCATTGTTACAAAGCCACCATTTGTTTTTAATTACAAAAGCAAAAGTTTGAGTAGCAATGAAGTAGTGCTTGAGTTAACCGTTGAAACATTAGAGGGAACAATGATAATTAGCGCGGGCGACTATATTATCCGCGGCGTGAACGGCGAGTATTACCCGTGCAAGCCCGATATTTTTGAAAAAACCTATGAGCAAGTAGAGGAAAAATAATTATGGCAAAAGAAATAATTGTTATTTCGTTGTACGATGAAGATTTGCGCCCGCTGGCTTCCATCCCATTAAAACGCTGTGTGTTAGAACGGGATGCCGCCATTAAGCGGCTTGCAAAGGCGATTAAAAGAGCCGATGCCTGGGGTCCGCAAGTGCAAGCCGTAGCTGCACTGGATGAACTTTTAACCGAAAATGCCAATAAGTAAAGCGCGTAAAACATTATATCCGGCAAATTGGAAACAGCTGTCTGCTGCTATCAAAATAAAAGCCGGGAATAAATGCGAAATTTGCGATGCGTTAAATGGGAAGCCGCACCCGGTAACAGGAAGCAAAGTAGTGCTTACTGTGCATCATTTAGATTTTGACCCCACGCATAACGATGAGTACAACCTTATGGCATTGTGCCAGCGGTGTCATATCCGGCTGGATGCAAAGTACAAAGCGTGGAAGCGGAGGATGAAATAATGATTACGACCAAACAATTATGCGAGTGGGAACAGAGAATAAAAACGGCACACTACTTCGCCGAAACCGGGATAAAAAAATACGGTACTATCCCTACGCTGCGTAATTACTATGTACACCTGGCACGAACCGCCGATGCGCAACTTTCCATAGTACAGCGTTTGATTAGACAGAGCAAAGAACAGGAGGATGAAAAATGAAACCGATACTTGATGCCTGCTGCGGTGGAAAAATGTTTCACACGGACAAACAAAACCCCGCTGTAATGTTTATGGATATACGCCGCGAGCCGCCAACAAAACTATCAAACCGCGCGATTTTTTCCGTAGAGCCGGATATTGTCGGCGATTTTACGCAAATACATTTTTTAGACAATACCTTTTCTATGGTTATCTTTGACCCGCCGCATCTGCGCTGCGGCAAAAAGAGCTTTTTGTTTAAGAAATATGGGACATTGGATAAAAATTGGAAAGAAACTTTACGCAAAGGGTTTAATGAGTGCTTCCGCGTTTTGCGGCCGCAAGGCACTTTAATTTTCAAATGGTCCGATGGCTACAAACCGCTTGAAGATGTGTTACAACTTGCGCCGGCGCAGCCAATTATCGTTCATAGCACCCCTAGTCAAAGCGGCAAGAAGAAAACACACTTTTGTGTATTTATGAAATTACCACAGGAGGAAACAAAATGACACCAAAAGCATTAGAAGATATGCACAAAGGTGTGTTACCAAAGACACAATACACACTAGGAACACGCCCCGCGGAAAAGACCCCCGCCGAATTGGGAGCTGCCCAGGGCAAAAAAATGGGCGAGAAATTAGGAAGAGTTATTTTATCTGCTTTTTCCACACCTAAAACACCGACACAAAAGCAGGTTGAGAAGATACTTAAAAAAATTCTTGCGCAAAGAATTGCGCTGCTGCGCTCTTGTGGCTTTACGGACAAAGAGATTAGAAACAGAATATCCGTTGAAGATGCAAGATGTTTTATTACGGACGGAATAGCCGAGTGGGAAAAGATAAGGGGCGCTAATGCTTAAATGCCCAAAAGGAGGGTGGAAAATGTCAATGATTAAATTAACAAACCATGTAGGGCTGGCAGTATATGTGGACCCTAAATTTATTATTGCAATAGATGCCAGCGAACATTGTACCGACATTTTAGTAACAGGCGGAAACAGCGTGCTTTGCAAAGAAACCCCCGATGAAATCTTAAAACTTATTAAGGAGCAAAACAAATGAAAGCATTTTTTTACGGATGGGGCTTTGTAATGAATACACGCATCCCGCTGCCGAGCATTTCCCCGGTTACGCTTTTTACCCTGGGAAAACTCTGCGCGTACTGCGCTACGGTCTATATTATATGGACTTCGGTGTCATTAGTTATCCGCGCACTGGGGGTGTGAGATGAGCCACGAAACAAAAATCGGCATTGTGATTATGGAGTACGACAAACAACCCCGATACAGCCAGCGGCCTTTTAGGGTGGTGGTAAATAAAATGTGCCGGGCGTTAAGAAAATACCTTAAAAAACACGAACACGCCACGCCGGAAGACCTGGCACTTGTAGCATCCTACACGCTGCTGGATGGCAAGACCGGGCATAAACACTAAAACACACGAGGGATGTATGATAAATAAGGGATATACCAAGCTATACAGGAGCGAAGCCGATGTGCCGCAGTTATGGGAAAGCGCGCTGCTGTTTAGCACCTACCAAAAATTAAAGATACTTGCAGACCGCGCGGACTGGGCAGTTACGCTGCCCGTGCGCAGATTAGCTACCCGGATGGGTATGTCTATCGGCACGCTGCGCAAAGCCACCACGCAATTAGCCGAAATAGGGCTTATAAGAGCCGAGGAAACAGCGGACGGTGTAAGCCGCTTTGTGCTGGTGTTTGGCGATGGGGAGCCCGTTTTAAGCCAACTGCGCCGGGTACAACCCGCGGCACCCAAACAAGAACCCGCGGCCAAGCCCGCTAAAAAGCCGGATGCTGTGTCAAATTTTAACACACCTACTGTGTCAAATTTTAACACAACAAAACCCGCTAGTGTGTCAAATTTTAACACACCTACTGTGTCAAATTTTGGCACGCCATTATATAGAGAACAAGAAAGAGTAGATAACAATAACACTACTACCCCCTTACTATTCCCCCAAGACCAAACCGAGCCATCTACACCCAAACAAGAAAACGGCTTTACGGCTTTTTGGGCCGCTTATCCAAACAAGAAAAGCAAACAGCGTGCCATCAAAAAATGGAACAAAGGCAAATACAACCTGGCGGAAATTCTACCCGTGCTGGAAAAACAAAAACGACTACGCGACTGGGTAAAAAACAACGGGCAATTTGTCCCGCGGGCAGATGCCTACCTAAACCAGCGAAGATGGGAAGATACCTTACCAACAGGCGAAGATGCGTATATTTTGGACTTCCAAGAACCAAAAACCCAACGGGAAGAAGTAGCCAAATACTGGCTGCAAGCAGTAAGCCCCGGGCTGTTAAAAAACGACAATCAAAAAATAAACTGCATCTTTGAATTTGACCGCATTTTCTTTGAGAAAATTATTGCCACATGCGGAAACGACATACACCAGGCGTTTAAGGTTATGGTCCACGGGTGGCAGTTAGGATGCACTACGCTGCGCGCTATCAGTGAACGGGCGGCATCGTATTTAGACGACTTAAAATCACAGGAGTATAAACAACAATGACCCAACAAAAATACAGACGGACTTTTGGACCCCAAGAAGCAAACAACGCACCTACGGTGTCTGCTCTGCCGCGCTGCCAGCAGTGTGGCCGCCCGGGCGGCTTGATTTCCCGGGCTGTGATGTTAAATTACGCCAGCACAGCCGGGTTTTACACCGTCTGCTACCGAAACCAGTGCGTGTATTGCTCCGCCACGCAATACTTTAACCGCACCAACAAAGACGGACAGCTCTATACCGTGCCTGCGTTTTATGTGTTTGCCTACCCAAGCCAGCGCATCATCACGGAGCGCAGAAACTTTTTGCTGCCGCGCGAACTCTACGAAACTGCCGAGGGAAAAGCCGATGTGGGCTTAAAAGTGCGTTTCATAGATGCCCTGCTGCGCTTGCAGCTGGCCCGCGAAAGCGAGTATGTTTTTACGCTTAAAGAAGTGTGGGAAGAAATGCAAAATGCCAGGTAAATTTCCGTGTGCCGTTTGTTTTTTGGATGGCTTCAAAGTACAACACGCAGTAGCGTTAAGTGCCCGCGCGGGCGTGTGGAAAGTGCGGACCGAAAACGGGGTTTTGGATGTGTGGGAAGATGACATTTTTTTAAGCAGCGCAGATGCACAACGCGCTATAAATTTTTTACTAAACTAAAAAAATGCTTAAAAAATAAGGGTTATTTTTTCAAAAAAATACTTGACATTTTGATAAAAATTTTTATATCATTTTGGAACTGGTAGCGCAAAATGCGCTTTTTGCTGTAAAAAATTTTGCTTACAAATTGATTTTTAACCGCGATGTCTTTTGTGAATTTTCACAAAGGAGCGCGGTTTTTTATGGCAAAAAAGGCAGCAGAAAACAAACTGCCGGATGTACTGGAAGAAGTACAGCAGGAAGCATTAGACCTGCTGGCTGCCCCTGTGCCGGAAGCGGACAAGCAGCTCTGCTTGTTTGAGGACTGGGCCGACTGGAACGCGCAACTTGCCAAGAAAAACCCCAAAAACAAAGACGGCTTAACCTTGCACCAGGAAGTATTTGCACGGTTATGCGCCGCGCAACTTTCAAAGACACAGGCATACCGCCTGGCTTTCCCAAACTGTAAGACCGAAAAACTAACAACCATCTATCCCAAAGCCAGCCGTCTTGCAAACACGGACAAGGTAAGGGCAAGGATATTGGCACTGGAAAAGCAAATTGCCGACAGTGCACTCATGTCCACGACTGAATACTACGGACATTTGAACGATGAAATACGAAAAGGGGGCAAGGATAAGGGCGCAGCTCTTAAAATTGTGGCCCAAATTAAGGGACTTTTGCAAGCCGACAAAGGGCAACCCGGCAGTGCAGAAGCACCGTTTGTTATTTGTTTAGAGCGTAACAGCGAGGGAGGGCGCAACCGTGCAGCCAAAAATTAAAATAAATTCCCTCTATAACGAGCGCGGACCGCAGACGGAACTGCGCAGAGCGATGGACGAGCACCGCTTTTGCGTGCTTGTTACACACCGCCAAATGGGTAAAACCGTTGCGGCCGTTAATGAACTGATAGACCGCGCTATTTCCAACCCGTTGCCCGGCGGGCGTTATTTCTACATTGCGCCGCAGTTAAAACAGGCAAAACTTATTGCCTGGGACTACTTAAAACACTATATTTCCCCTTTCCAAGCCGTACAAACCCCGGACGGAAAAACACGCTCCGCCGTTATCATTAACGAAAGCGAATTAAAAGTAACTTTCAAAACCAAAAACGCGCCTTACATCCGCATCCTAGGAGCCGATAACCCCGATGCGCTGCGCGGTACCTACGCAGACGGCGTAGTGTTAGACGAGTACGGCGACATGAAGCCCAATGTTTTTACCGAAATCATCCGCCCGATGCTGCTTTCCCGCAACGGCTGGGTGCTGTTTGCCGGGACCCCCAAAGGGCAAAACCAATTCTACAATACTTTCCAGTTAGCAAGTAAGAGCTTCCACGAGAACCCAAAGGGCGACTGGTGGTGCGGCGTGTACCGCGCGGATAAAACACAAGTCATCCCCGAAGAAGAACTTAACAAAATCAAAAACGATACCCCCGCAAACATCTTCCGCCAAGAATACCTGTGCGACTTTACCGCCAGCGCGGACAATGTGCTTATTCCCATTGACCTGGTGCTGGAAGCGCAACAGCGCATCTATGGTATGGATGCTGTGAACGGGGCACCGCGTGTGCTGGGTGTGGACCCTGCCCGCTTTGGCGATGATAAAAGCATTATCTACTTCCGCCAGGGCTTGCAGGCGTTTGACCCGTTTGTTTTTGAAAAGCTGGATAACATGGCTTTTGCTGCCCGCGTAGCCGAGAAAATAGAAGAACTACACCCCGATGCCGTCTTTATTGATGCCGGAAACGGGGCGGGCGTTATTGACCGCTTGCGGCAGTTGAACTACCGAAACATTGTAGAGGTACCGTTCGGCGGCAAACCAAACAAAGCCGGACAGTATTTGAATAAGCGCGCCGAATTATGGGGCGAGCTGCGCGACTGGCTAAAAGCAGGCGGAGCCCTGCCCAAGAACGACACAGACCTGGTAACCGATTTAAGCACGCCCGTGTACGACTTTGACAACGCCAACCGCTTGCGCCTGGAAAGCAAAGAGCACATTAAAGAGCGTTTGGGCCGTTCCCCGGACCGCGCCGATGCGCTGGCCCTTACTTTTGCCGCGCCCGTCCGCCCGCAAAACGACCCCGCCGTAAGATACGGACAAAGCCGGACCTACGAAATGGAGTATGAATTATGAGCAAAATTGATATTTGCAATATGGCACTGGCCCACCTGGGACAAGCCCCTATCAATTCTACCACCGACCAAAACGAAAGAGCCCGGCGGTGCGAGATGTTTTATCCCGTGGCACTGGCTAAACTGCTTAAATGCCACCCGTGGCGTTTTGCAGATACCACCGCCACCCTGGCGCAAGTAGCAGACAACCGTTTGCCGCCACCGTACAACTACGCCTATGCACGCCCTGCCGATGCGTTACAGATAAATGCCGTGTTTAGTGATGTGCAACACCATACAAAGTTTTGGGAAGCATCCGACAACACGGGCAGGATGCTGGTAACTTACGAGCCCGCAAAATATGTGAACTACACGCGCAGCGTAACCGACACGAATTTGTTTGATGCGGCTTTTACCCTGGCACTTTCCTGGGAGCTGGCAGCACAGCTTGCGCCTGCTCTTACAAAGTCCAACGATGATATGAGCCGCGCGCAGCAGCAAGCCCTTATTACACTGGATGCGGCACGGTATCAAAACCGCGCCGAGGGCGAAAATAACATAAACATCCAAAGCACCTACCTAAACGGACTGTAAGGAGAAAAAAAGTATGCAAGACACGACCACAAACACAACCAACGCAGCAGCCGACAATAACGCGGCTGCCGCATCACAGCAAGCCGCCGAAACTACCATTTTGACGGGTGCTGATAACCCGGACAATGCCGCCGCGGATAACAACAACGCTGCCGCGGATAACAACGCAGCTGCCAACGGGCAGGATGCGGGCACCATTTTGACGGGAGCCGCAGCGAAAGCGGGCGAAGCAGGACAAGCCGCCGATGAGGACGGCAAAAAGCAGGACCCCAACGCGGGAAAGGATAACGGCCAGCAAGCCGCCAACCAACCGCTAACGGGCATTGATGGGATGGAATATGCCAAAGGCGAACTGGACGAACTATCCGCCCTTGCCAAAAAGCACAACATCCCGCAACAAGCCGCTACTGAAATTTTACAGTGGCAGGCCAAATTTGCAAAAGAAGCAGCTGCCAAAATGGACGAGCAAATCTCTAACGAGATTAAGCAGCATGTCCACGATGAAGCGGTACGCAACGCGGCCAAAGTGCACCAGGAGTGGGGCACCGACCCAAAGGTCATAGCCGAAAACGAAGCTGCCGTAGCATTGGCAATGCGTAACTTTGCAGATGACGACTTCAAAGCCCTTATGAACTCCACAGGGCTGGGAAGCCACCCCGCAGTAGTTAGAGTAATGCTAAAAGTCGGTAAGGCGATTAGCGACGATAAATTTATTGCGGGCAATAGAGGGGGCGGCAGTGAGCCAAAGGACTTGGCACACCGTATGTTCCCCAATATCAAATAGACCAACGAACGAGGTTAAAATTGTATGGCAAACTTAACGCTTGTTGATTTGATGTCCCGCTTGGACCCCAAAGGCAATGTTGCCCCCGTGGCCGAAGTGTTGGCAAAGAACAACGCAATTATTAACGACATGGTGTTCACGGAGTGCAACGATAAAACCGGGCACAAGAGCACTATTCGTACAGGTTTCCCTACCGTGGGCTGGCGTAAGCTGAACTACGGTGTTGCGCAAAGCAAAAGCGAAACCCAACAGGTCCGCGATGATACGGGTATGTTAGAAGCCGTATCTGCTGTGGACCGCGTAGTCGCGGATATGTCCCGCGACAAAGCCGAGCTTTTTATGACGGAAGCATCCGGCTATTTGGAAAAAATGAGCCAAGAGTGGGCCGAAACCGTCTTTTACGGTGATATTGCCACTTCCCCGGCTAAATTTAACGGCCTTGCGATACGCTACGGCAAAGTGTCGGGCAACGCTCCGGCTGTTAAAAATGTTATTTCCGCTGGCTCTACTGCCAGCACCGGGAATACTTCTATTTGGCTCGTCGGCCATGGCGATGGCAAGGTCTTCGGTATCTACCCCGAGGGCTCCAAAGCCGGGCTTTCCAAAGATGACCCCGAATTGGACAAACGCTGGCCGGACGGCAACGGCGGAACTTATGAAGCGTATGTTACCCGCTTCAAACTCCACACCGGGCTGTGCGTGCGCGACTGGCGCTATGTAGTGCGCATCTGCAACATTAAAGCAGATAGCTTAAATGCTTCTTCTTTAATGGACTTGATGATTAAAGCCAAACGCTTGCTGCCCTCTTTGCAGAGCTGCAAACCTGTGTTCTATGCCAATGGCGAAGTGCTTACGGCGCTTGAACAAGGGCTTTACAACAAGAGCAATGTGCACTTGACATTGGCTGACGCGCAAAGCGGCATCCAAGAGCTGCGCATGTCGGGCATCCCTGTCCGCCAATGCGATGCTATTTCCAGCAACGAAGCCAAGGTAGTGTAGGAGGGTTTATGATTTTAGATAAAGAATTAGAAATCTTCTCGGGTCAAGCCATCACGAGCTCTGCTGTTACCAGCGATGCTAAATATCTTGGCAAAACAAAATCTGCGCGCGCCGCTACTTTGGTAGTTACGGGCGTAGGTTTAACGGGAGGTACGGCTATTCAAATTGAGCTGATTACTTCCTCCACTTCTGCCTTTTCCAGCTCTGCCACTATCGGCAGCTGGGCGGTAGATTTGACCGCGAGCCCCATGCTCCAAGTACAAATTCCTTACACCGTTAAGGAATATGTAAAAGTAAAAGCCACCCCCACGGGTACTTTTACCGCTGGGACCATCTCGGCCGATGTAGCATACGGCCCTGAACTGGCCGCTGTCTAAGGTAGGCAATAGGGGGCGGCAGTCCCGCCCCCTATAAAGAAACTATGAACTTTACACGCACACAATACTCTTTCGCTTCCGGGGAAATGACACCCGACTTATTCGGCAGGGCTGATTTAGAAAAACACCCTACCAGCGTAGCCGTTGCACAAAACTTTTTACTTAAAGTGCAGGGCGGTATGTATTCGCGCCCCGGTATGAAATTTATTGCGCTGCGCAAACAACAAAACAAAACCGTAGCGTTTGCCCGTTTTGTGTTTTCCCCCACCGACTGCTGCGTAGTGGAATTTGGCGAGGGCTACATCCGCTTTTTAACCGCAGACGGTTATGTGCAAAAGAACAATGCACCCTATGAGATTTTAAGCCCTTTTACCGAAGAAGATTTTAAGTATATTACCTACGACCAAAGCGGCGATGTGCTTTATTTGGCTATCAAAGGAAAGCACCCCAAAACCTTAACACGCTACGCCGCAACCGACTGGCGGCTGGAAGATTACGAACCCAAAAACGGACCCTTTGACACCGACAATGGCGACCTGGCTGCCCTTACCAAAGTGGGCGGACAATGGCTGATAACCCAACTTACGGGCTACCAATTTTCCGCGCAGGATGTAGGCAGCACCTTTAAGCTGGAAAAAGAATTTGATGCGCAGTCCCTTTCCTTTACACAAAGCAACAGCACTACCGCACAAACCCTGCTTTCCAAAGTATTTTTGTGCTGCGGCACCTGGCGCATTGACACCACAGGCACCTGGACAGGTACCATTAAAGTACAGTACAGCGAAGACGGCACCACCTGGCGCGACTACCGCAGCTATTCCGCTACCAATACCGCCAATGTTAATTCATCGGGCGAGATTTCGGGCCGCATCCGTTATTTGCGCATTGATGCGACTACCTGGACCAGCGGAACGGCTTACATCCAATTCCGTGTAGAAAGTTTTACTTATAATTTCTTTGGCAAAATTGCCAGCGTGAACAACGCCAGCGAAGCGTATGCCACCCTTTCCAATATCGGCACGGGAGCTGCCGCGCAAATTGCGGGCAATGTTTCTTACACTTCCTACACGATGCCGACTATGACTTCCAACACAACGCCGGAGGGCGAAGCGTTTTATGTAGAGCCCGGCTACACAGGCAAAGTGCTCTGCGAAGACGGCGTAGAAAGCACCGTGTACAGCAACGCCTACAAAGCGTTTAACGGCAGCAGCAGCACAAATGCCGATGTGCCCGTGTATGTCTTTTCCGCCGCACCGAAACTGGGCTATAAGTTTAACACACACAAACACATTACAGGCATCACGGTTACTGTTTCCGCGCCCGAAGAAGACCTGGTAATGACGGCCTGGGTGTACAGCGAAAGTGCCGGATGGCGTGAAGCCGCCACCGTGAACATTGCAGGCGGCAGCGCAGCCACAAAAACCGTTTCTTTCGGGGATGTGATTTGCGATGCTATTGCAGTGGACTTCCGCGCGCCAGACAGCATTGTACAGCAGCCCGCCAGCCGCATGGTAACCGTGCAGGATATTTCCCCGATAAACATTACAACCGTATCATACAACGCCAACATTACGGGAAAATTTTACGCACCGTCCTGGGGAAACCGCCAGGGCTGGCCTAACGCAGTAGGGTTTTTCCAGGGCCGCCTTGCCTGGTACAAAGGGTACAAAGCCGAGATGTCCAAAATTGACGACTTTGACAACTTTGAAGTGTCCCTTAAAGTAAAAGACGATGATGCCATCCAAACCATTGCCAAAGGCGGCGGGATGTGCGATATACGCTATGCAGTATCGGCGCGCCGTCTTATCTTGCTGGCAGACGGCGGCGAGCACATAAACACCAGCGATGTAATTACGCCGTCATCTTCCGGCATTATCCAACAGAGCAACTACGGCACCGATTATGTGCGCCCGCTGATTGTGGGCTCCCGCGTGCTTTTTGTGCAGCTTTCCGGCAGCTCTTTATTAGATTTGCAATACGACTATGCCAGCGACAACTGGCAGGCAGACGACCTGTGTGCCCTGGCTCCGCATTTATTTGCCGGACGGAAAATTGTGCAGCTGGAATACCAAGCCAGCCCGCAAGGCATCGTTTGGGTACTGCTGGACAACGGGACCGTTTTAACGCTCTCTTATTCCCGCCAGCATGAGATACTTGCCTGGACCCGCCAGCAAACAGATGGCTTTGTGGAAGCCATCTGCGTGCTGCCCGGCACCAGTGAAAACCAAGTATTTTTTGCCGTGAACCGGGACGGCGTGCGCACCGTGGAAATGTTAGCCAGCCAGCTGCCTAATACCGTGCGCGAAGATGCGGTATGCGTGGACAGTGCCGTTGTGCAAACTTCCACCACTGCGCAGACCACCGTAACTGGGCTAACCCACCTTAACGGAAAACAAGTAAATATCCTTGCGGACGGCAATGTGTGTGCGCAGCAAACCGTAGCCAACGGACAAATTACCCTAACAACCGCCGCAAAAAAGGTTATCGTGGGGCTGCCGATGGAATACAACTTAACTACGCTGCCGCTTGTTATACCCACCCAAGCGGGCGACTTTACCGGGCGGTTAAAACCCGAAACCTGCATTATTACGCTTTCCAATTCTGCCGCCGGGAACTCCGGGCAGCTGGGACAGCTGGCAGACCCGCTGATTTACGGCACCGATGATGCGTTATTTACGGGTACCGTGCGCACCAACATCAGTGCCGTTAGCGAAGAAACGCCGCAGCTGGTACTTTCCGGCAGCGACCCTTTGCCGTTTAATGTAGTAAAAATCACAACCGAATACAGATAGAGGGAAATATGAACATTAGCGAAGCCACAAAAAACAGGTTTAAGGAAATCAAAGAAGAAGCAACAAAACTCCACCCCAAGTGGAAAGAAATTTGCTATTACTTCATCCCAACTTCCGGCAGCTTTAACGATGAAAAACCGAATAAAGTGCCCGAAATTGAATACTTGAAACTCATTGACTGCGACCCCAACGCCTATTTAGTGCGCCTGGCCGCCGCTTTAATGAGTGGCATGACAAATTCTTCGCGCGAGTGGTTCGCGCTGGGTACCGACAAAGGGGTATGGGGCGAAACACCCGAAGAAGCCGCCTACCTTAAAAAGCGCAAAGAGCGCATAGAAACCCGCTTGCACAAAGGCGGCGTATATTTAACCCTGTTAAAAATGTACACGGAACTTCCCGCCGTGGGCACTTATGTGTATTTGGTGGAAAAGGATGCCGAAAACGGACTGCGCACCATCCCGCTTACCATCGGCGAAAGTTACCTGGGTGTAGGCCCCAAAGGGAAAATTGATACTTTCGGGCGTACTTTCTACATGACCCCGCGCGAAATCGTAGCCGAATTTGGCGACACTGTGCCGGACATCGTCAAAGAACGCGCACTAAACGGCAAAGGCGACAGCGAACGCCTGGCCGTGTACCAACTCATAGAACCTAATAACACCCAAGTGTACGGCAAATTGGATGCACAGGGCAAAGCGTTTAGAAGCGTGTACTGGATGAGCAACCACGACCAATACTTGCGCGTTAGCGGTTACGACCATTTCCCCGTCATTGCACCGCGCTGGGACATCAAACACTTTAATTCTATTTGGGGAACAGGACCCGGCTTTGTGGCCCTGGGTACCGTCAAAGCGTTGCAAAAAGCCGCCGCCGATAAATTCCTGGCCGCCGAACTTTCTGTAAAGCCGCCCGTACAAGGGGATGCCGCTATGTTAAGCCGCGACATCAATTTGAAACCAGGCGGTATTTCTTACCGACCCAGCTTGAACAGCTCTAAACTGGAACCCGTATTTACGCAGCCGATAAACATTGCTTCCATAGACCAGCTTATTGCCGAGCAAAAAGATATTTTAAGCCGACAATTCTTTACCGATGTGGTGCTGGCTCTGCTTGCCAACCCCAAGAGCGACCGCACCGCTACCGAAGTGGCGGAAATTTCCACCGAGCGTTTAAGCATCATGGGGCCCGTGATGGAACGGCTGGTAAATGAAAACCACAAGCCACTTATAGAGCTGGTGGATGCCTACAACGAAGAACAGGGCTTTTACGATGACCTGGAAATACCCGGAACCTTACAGGGCAAAGAAATCAAAATTACTTTTAACAGCATTTTCCACGAAGCCCAAAAAGCCAGCGGCACGCGCTCTATTGAACTTTTGATGGGTGCGTTTGGCAACTTTGCCCAATTAAAGCCGGAAATTTTGGACTTGTTAAATGCGGATAAAATAGGCCGCTTGATGGCAGAGAAATTGAGTGTAACCGAAGTGTTGGAAGATGACGAAAAAATCGCTTCCGTCCGCGAACAACGCGCCCAAGCCCAAGAGCAAGCGCAGCAAGTGCAAGAAGCGGCACAAAGCGCCGAACTTGCCAAGACCATGGCAGAAGCAGGGGCTAAATCTTCCGCGATGGATATGCGCGGCGGATATGGCTTTTAGGAGGAATTATGAATAAGAAATATAAATGGCTCTTAAAGCAGGCATTACAAACACGCGAAGCGCGTATCTTCTTGTACCATGTGCTGCATGCAAGCCGCTTGTTTGAACACGGTTTTGTGCCGGGCGATGCACAAGCAACCGCCTTTCACGCAGGGCAGCGCAGCATCGGGTTTTTCATCTACGATGCCATTATGGAAATAGACCCAAACTTATTTACCAAAATGCGCGCAGAATACAAAGAATTTTCCGAACCGAAAAAGGAGGATAACTGATTATGGCAGCCCCCGTAGCAGCAATTATCCAAGCAGCCCAACAAGCCGCGCAAGCCGTTTTTAGCGGCATCAGCACCTACTTACAGGGCAAAGCACAGTCCTCTTATTACAAAGGGCTGGCGGGCACTTACGACACAAACGCCTATATTAACGACCTGGCAACCGCGCGCCAAGCCGCGTATGTGAACGAAGCAGGTGCCAGCCAGGTGCACAACTTGCGCGAGCAAAGCCAACAGACCGAGGGGTCCATCCGCGCCGCTATGGCCGCACAAGGGATGGACAGCGGCAGCGGCTCTGCACAAGCTGTGCTTTCCAGCACCGAACGCGCTTACCGAGAAGACGAAGCCCTGCTACGCGCACAAGCAGAACAGCAGGCGTTTGAAATCAATAAACAAGGAGCCCTGGAAAGTGCTAATTTGCGCAGCCAGGCACGCCAAGCGCGTATCAGTGCCAAGATGGCAAAAGCACAGGCAAAGTTTAACATCCTAGGTACCATCTTAACAGGTGCCGCACAAACGGGCGGTACGATTTTTCAAGGACTACAAAATCAAAAATAAGGAGGAAACACTATGAGCTGGGTAAGCAAAAGTTGGAAAAAAGCAACAAAGTGGGTTAAAAACCACACAAATGAAATTCTAGGAGTGGCGACACTGGGGGCATCGGTGCCTTTTACCACCATGTACGACAACATCCAAGAACAAAAAGAGCTTGCCAAAGAAGCATTGCGCGAGCAGGAACGCGCCAATGCAGAAGCAGAAGCCATTGCCCGCGCCCGCGGCGTTACTGCCACCGCAGATAATGCAGGCGAACTGGGTTATGTGGATGCAGATACCCGCCGCAGACGGGGTTATTTGGGCAGCTTGAAAAGCCAAAAAGACGGCTCCAATACCCTTTTAGCCGCCGCCGCTACCTACGGAAACAAGAAAACTTTGGGGGCGTAATATGCCGATACAAGTGCCGGAATACAGAAACCACGCCACAAAAAGAGTTATCCGCGCCGCAGACGGACGGATGACCCCTGCGCCGGAACGCAACTTTGACGGCGGAGCGCAAAGCATGGCCGCCATGGGAAAAGCCATCGGCCAAGTGGGCCAGCAATGGGCACAAATTGCCGCACGACAGGCGGAGCGCGAAAGTGCCAAACGCCAGGCAGATATTATGCTGGCTTTTGAAAAAGATAACGATGCTTTGCTAAACGGCACGCTTGACGAAAAAGGAAACACCGTTGTGCCCGGGCTGCTTGCCAGCCAGTTAGAGGGAGCCAAAGGCACCGCCAAAACCTATTTAACCAAAGGAAACGAGCTTATAGATAAATACCTGGGGATGGCACAAACCCGCGCCGAGCGCGATTATTTGGAACGGGCACTGGGCCGCAGCTACGAAAACAGCTACAACCGCATGATAAACCACGAGCTAACCCAAACCCGCGCTGCCGCATCCGCTTCCACCAAAGCGTATTTTGATACTGCCGCAGGGATGGCCGGAGCCATTACCGACACCAAAACAATGCGCGAGCATTTAGATGACTTGTACCAAATGAGCGATAAAGAGGGGCGCGCCAACGGCAAAGACGATGTGATGCTAAAAGCAGACCGCTACACTATTGCCGGAAACAACGTGAAATCTTCCGTAGAGGGCTCTGTATTTAACAACAACATTGCCGCTGCGCGTAATGTGTTAAAAGGAGCCAAAGACGATTTATTGCCGGAAGATTATAACAAGCTGCTTCATTATGTGGACAAAGCCGAAAAGACATTACAAAAAGCCAACCAGGAAGAAATAATGGCTCCGCTTTACGAGCGCGCGCTTAAAATGGCCGAAGCGGACCCGGACACCTTGCAGGAAGAAATTGTACAACTGCTGCGCAACCCTGCCAGCGCCCAAGCCGAGTACAGCAAGCAATACGGACCGATGAAAGCCAAACAGCTTATAGAATATGCCAAGTGGACCCAAAACAACCTACTGGACAGCGATGACACCCGTGCTGGGCAAATCAAAACGCAGAACTGGCAGGAACACGAGAACGGCTTTAATGCGTTTAAGTGGGACAAAAAAGGCGAGAAATACAAAATCGGCAACAAAGATATGCGCACCCCGCAGACCGTGCTGGCTGCTATCGGTGCTTTACAAGGGCACATAGACCACCACGACTTCAACAAAGAAGATATGAAGCAAGCACAAAAGGACCTGGCGCGCTTGCGCGGAGCCCTGGGCGATATGGATATTAAAGCCAATGATACAGCCCTGGGCGAAGTGGTCCGCCAGGCAAACATCCTTTCCGGCGGGACCGAACGGCGCATAGAAACGGGCGAAGTTACAAAAGTACCCGTAATGATAGACGGCGTAATGACCCCGCTAACCAACGATGTAAAAAACTACGAAACCCATTTTGTCGGCGGCATTTTAAGTGCCGAAGAAAAAGGGCTTATCGTAGAGCAGGCCGCGCAGTTTTTACAGGCAGCCAATGTTAATTTGCTGGCAGAAGACCCCAAAACACGCCAGCAAGCCCGCGCTGCCGTGCAGACCGTAGCGCGCGATTATGTGCGCAGCAAATTTGGCGTAGTGCGCGATGATGTAACGGATGTGCAAGTAGGGGATAACACCTTTAAGTCCTACGGCATTAAGCCCAACCCGAACCTGGGCGCATCCATTACCAGCAACCTGGACGGCTACCGCTACGAAGAACAAAACGGCGTAGCGTATTTAGTCAAACGCGACAAAAGAGGCAACGAATTACACAGGCAATTATTATGAACGAACAACAACAAAACACCCAAATGCCCGAACCCAAAGCCCCCCTTATTTCCGGGGAGCCCGAACCCGCCGTATCTGCTCCTACATTAGAACAGGAGCCGCAACGCCGCAGTGTATTTTTGGCGGATGAAAACCTGGTAGTCAATACTTCTTTGCGCCGGGCGCAAGACCTGCGTTTTGCTGTTAATACCGAGCTGCGCAACAAAAACAAAGACCGTTATTTTGCCTACCAGGAATTAGACGAGAGCATCCCGGACACCACACACCGTATTTGGAAAACGCCGTTTCGCGCCACGGCAAATGCAGGCGTGAATATGTGGCAAGCCGCCGAACGCTTTATGGGCGGCAGCATCGGGGCTGTTATGGACTGGTACGAATTTGGTGCCCGCGGGCGCGAAGCCAGCCGCCGCTACCGCGAAAACCTGGCCGAACTGGAAAAGGGTGCGCTTACCGTAGTGGGCGCACAAAACCTGGACCGCCGCAAAAAAGAGTTAAGCGATGCTTATTTAGCCGAATTACACCAAATTTACACCGATTATGAAGACAACCGCAAACACGGAAGAAACGCGCTTTTAATCATGGAAGAAAACCACCGCGCTTTCCGCGAACAGGCGGGCATTGAAAAAAACGAGAAAGACGGCTTTATTTATGACTTATTTAATGCGGGCGGAAGTTTAGCGTTTGCTGTGGGCTTAACCGTACTTACTGGCAGCCCGGGAGCTGCCGCCGTTGCTTTTGGAACTACCGCAGGACAACAGGACTACGAAGAAGCATTAAAAAACGGTGTTTCCCCGGACCGCGCGCTTTTGGCTGGCGTTGGCGGGGGTGTGTTTGAGGGCGGCATTGAACTGTTAGGCATGGAAATGCTTTTTAAGAGTTTAACCAAGACGGGCGTGTTAGGCCGCGTAGCCGCCGCCGCATTGAGCGAGGGAAGCGAAGAAGCCGCGCAACAAACCACAGAAGAAATTATTATGCAGAATTTCGGCGGACGGCAACAGGAATTTGAAGACACCTTAAAAGGCATCGGCTATTCTTTTGTGCTGGGCTCTTTAACCGCCGCCCCCGTGGCAGTGCTTGTGAACCGCGCTAGTACTTCTTTGCAGGAAAAAGGCATCCCGCAGGAACAAGCCGACAAAATGGCTTTGAACATGGCAAAAGCCGTAGCTACCAACGAAAACAAAGAAGCCGTGCATCAAATTTTATCCAATGCTACCAGCCCGCTAATCTATCCGCGCGGAGATGTGGGAGCCGGAGCCAAAGAATTTAAGCAAGCCATTGATGCTGCGCGCAACCCGGACCGCGAAACCGTGCGCGCGATGTATAACGCTGCCGACAAAGCCGAACAAAATGCCCGCGCGGCCGGGATGAGCGAGCCCGAAGCTGAACTGATGGGCACACTGGAACAGGCCCGCTTTAACACCATCCACAACCAAGCCGGGCTGAAAGTAGGCGAATTTGAAGAAACACAGGTGGAATTTGCTAACACGCCGGAGCAAACCGCGCAGCAGCAAGCCACCGCCGATGCGCAAGTGCAGCAGGACCTTGCAGCCGCCCGCGAACAGTGGAAGCGCGAATATGAAGCATACCAAGCCCGTAAAGCCGCCGAAAATGCACAAGCCAACGCGGAAACAGACCGCTTAATCAAAGAAGCCGGACTGCCCGATGACTTTGACTTTACACTAGCCCAAGAAGCATACGATGACACTGGAAAAGCCGACACAAACAGCCCTGCGTTTAAGGAGTTTTTCAAAGACAGCAAAGCAGTGGATACGCAGGGACAACCGCAAGTGGTGTATCACGGAACTGAAAACAATTTTAACACTTTCAAAGACACGGGAACTTCTAGGCAAATTGGAGCACGACTAGGTTTTTTCTTTACCGATAGCGAAGAAATGGGCGAAAAATACGCCGATGGCGGAAAAGTTATGCCCGTATATTTAAGTATGCAAAACCCTTTAATTATTGAGCCAAACACCACTATGCAACTGTTTGGCGAAAATTTAGATATAAAGGACCCTTTTACTTTCCTTACACAAATGGACACCCGCCAAAGCGAACAAGAACTAAAAGAAGCATTAAAAAAACAAGGGTACGATGGAATAATTATGCGCAGCACGAGTGTAGATACCAGTTTTGGCGAGGGCATACATGATGTATATGTAGCGTTTGAACCTACGCAGATTAAAAGCGTGTACAACCGCGGAACTTTTGACAGCTCCAATGCAAACATTTACATGCAAGAACGCAACGAAGCGCCGCGCGTGAACCCGGAAGAAATTACGGAAGTGCATAACCAGCAAACAGGCGAAGCCATCCCTCTGCAAATGAACCCGAACCTTGCCGCGCAAACGCCGTCCGTGCAGACATTTACACCTTTGCAGAGCCGTATTTCCAGCCCGAAAGAATACCGCAAACGCATCATGGGAAACAAAAAAAGCATTACCGTAACCAACAAAATTACGGGCGATAAAGCCGTTATCGGGCAGACATCTACAGATAAAATCTATAACACCGCTTTGCGCCAAACCCGCGGCTTTGTAAAACAAAACAACATCCCGCAGGACCAGGTACAACAGTATTACAACGATGCGCTAACTATTGCGGATAATGTGGTATCTATCTTTGAAAACGCGACTTACATTTTACAGCACCGCGATGTAAAAGGAATAGACCGCGACATTAAGCGGTATGCCGCTGCGGTTAATGTAGCAAACAGACCGTACTTTGTGATGGCTACCGTTAAGAGCAGCGGACAGCTGGCAGGGTTACAACTTTATGACTTGCAAGCGGAGCAAAAAAATACCTTGACGGTCAACTCGGGCATAACCCGCCATCGTCAAGGCAAAGATATGCTAGCAGATTTAACTGCGTTTGTCAAGCGGAAAATTTCAAAGTACAACAAAAACGCCAAACCGACCGCCACCCTGGAACTGCTGCAAGAAAATTTATTTGATATGCAGCAGAGCTTGTTTGACGGACCGCAAGGGCTTTTTGACAGCCAAGCCACCGTAGAAGAAAACAAAGGGACCAGCGAAGCGGATATGGAACTTAAAGAAGCGGCGGACGGCTTATTTAGCGAAGAAGAAATGAAAGAAACACTGCCGCCTTTTAAGCCAACCGCCAAGCCGGAGCGCATAGAGGACTTCGGCGAGAAGATACACGGTGCCCGCAAAGATTTATGGGGCAAATACGCCGAAGCAATGACCCAAGAGCTGCCAACAGATGCCAGCGAAATTACTTTATCAAAGTATTTCCCCGAACCGAACTACGAAGCAGCCCTGGAAAAAGGGGTTAATGTGAACCAGCTGGCTATTGTAAAGGCCATACACGACAGCATCCCCGCTAAACCGCAACGCTACGGCGTGGAAAAATGGGTGTCCGGCTTGAAAGCCGCCCGCGAAAGTGCAAACCGTATCTTAAATGACCCGCAGTGGGCTACTTCGTACCTTGCTATTTCGCGCAAAATCATAAACGAACGGTACAGCCGCGGTGTGAGTGCCGCAGACAGAGCCCTGTTTTATGTGTCCCTGGGGTACCCCGCCTTTACAAAAGCAAAATCGTTTAGGATGGCGTATAGCCAGTGGAATATGTACAACGGGCAACGCTTTGAAAAGCCAACCGTGGTATATGAATTAAAACGCGGCAATAGCACCGTGTACAGCAGCATTAACCCCGGGGCTATCGTAAAGCGCGCCCAAGAACTTTTGAACGAAAGTGCCATTGCCGGAAAAGCACCCACAAAATTGGACATCTACCAAAAGCGTGCTACTGGCGAAATTATCATCGGCAAGAAAATTGCCAGCGGGAAATACATTGACCTTAAAGGCGGCTTTACGCGCGTAAAAGATGCGGTAGAATTTTTGGAACAAAACCAGCCGCACCTGGAAGCATTGCTGGAAGAAAAGCGCAAAATACCGCCCACGCGGCGCGAAACCAACAACCCGCGCATTGGCAAAGAATACAGACCCGGAAACACCGTAGTAACGCCCGAACGCTTTACGCAGGAATTTGGCTTTCGCGGCGTACAATTTGGCAACTGGGTAGAACAGGGACGGCGCGCCGCAGACCTAAACAACGCTTACGATGCGCTGCTGGATATGGCCGATATTATCAAAGTACCCGGCCGGGCTATTTCCTTAAATGGAACGCTGGGGCTTGCGTTTGGTGCCCGCGGGCACAAAGGCGCATCTGCCCACTATGAACGGGACCAAGTAGTGATAAACTTAACCAAAGAACACGGCGCAGGCAGTTTAGCGCACGAGTGGTGGCACGCCCTGGATAATTACTTTGGCCGCACACGCGGAGGTATGTTTATGATTACCGACAACCCGCGCCGCTTTGACACGGTACGCCCGGAAATGCGTGCTGCCTATGAACAGGTGGTAAAAGAAGCCCGCGCCGCCATCGGCGAGCGCAGCGCAGAGATGGATAAAACGCGCACAAAAGATTATTGGAGCACGCCCGTAGAAATGACCGCACGTGCTTACGAAGCGTATATTATTTACAAGGGCAAACAACAGGGCTATTCTAATGACTACCTGGCAAACATTGTAGATATTTCCGGCTGGCTGGGTCCTAAAAATATGTACCCCTACCCGCTGGAAAAAGAAATGCCCGCGCTGGCTGCTGCGTTTGATAATTTCTTTAACACCTTAAAAACGCAAGAAAGCGAGCACGGCTATACGCTTTACGAAGAACCCGAGCTGATGGGCGATAATAACGATGATATAGAAAACGCAGATACTTCGTTTGATTTCGGCGAAGCACAAGGCCAACCCGTAGAGCCGCCCGTGTACCTGGGCAAAGTGCGCTTTGAAATGGACACAAACCGCGCGATTATTTCCGCCGCACAACAGGCCAACAAATCTACGGCTTTGCACGAGTTTTTCCATGTGTACGAACACGACTTATACCGCGCCGAAAAAGCCAGCAACGAAGCCGAGTTTTTACAAATGATGCAAGACCTGCGCAGCATCCATGCCAGCAGCTATGATTTTGTCATTAAATACTTGAATAAAACAAAACTGCTTAACGATATTTCCCGCGCGCAAATCTTAAAAAGTATTGAAGAACGCGGCGGAAAAGAATACATTAAGCAACTTGCTTTTGCCGAGCAAATACAGGATGACGGCGGCGATATTACCGAACGCTTTGTGCGCCGCGCTTTCCGCGAGAACTTCTCTATTTTAGCCGAAAAGTATTTTATGAAAGGCGAAGCCCCCAGCCCGATGTACAAGAAACTTTTTGACCGCTTTGCCGAGTGGCTGCGCGAAATTTACGGAGCCATTGCCGGAGTGGACATTGCACCGGATGTGCAAAAGTTTTTTGACAAACTTTTGACCCGCGAAGCCCGCCGTGTGGATAGCAAATTATTTACGGGAAAAGTAGATAAACTGCGCGAACAAGTGCGCAATATCCGCAACGGCAGCCCCAACGGCAGCTTTACGCTGGAACAAATCAAATCACTAGCCCAAGTGTTAGAAAGCCCCGCACCGAAACAACCGCAAACACACTTATTAAAAGACCTGCGCAGATACGGAGCCAACTATGCACAAGCCGGGCGCATTGATGCGGAAAGTTTTAAGAACCACCGTATCTTTAACAAGAAAGGCGGTGTGGGCGATGACCCCGCGCGCTGGCTGCAAGACCACGGCTATATGAGCGAAAGCTACGGTCAAACCTACGAAGAACAAGACCGCTTAAATCAAATGGCCTACGATATGATAGAACGCGCCATGGACGGCGAGATTATCTATCCTGCCGGAACGGAACAGCAAGCCGCCGAATATGAAAACTACACGCAACTAA
>CAMVRX010000003.1 GCA_947170005.1 uncultured Elusimicrobium sp. | reverse complement strand
GCATACCAATACCGGTCATCGCCACACCGTAGAGAATAAAGTTGAATTTTTCCACCGGGCTAAGCCCGTCAATGGTGCCAAAAATCACCACGGAGCAGAAAATGGAGGCGGCAATGACCAGTGTGGTCCACACCGCCGATTCAAACCCCACGGCAATACCCGACAAAATAGTGGTGGCCGAACCGGTGGCGGTAGATTTTTTTACTTCTTGCACGGGTTTGTTTTCGGTACCGGTGAAATACTCGGTCAAACGGTCAATGCTGATCGCCAAAATAATACCGATTGTCGTAGCCGCAAACGGGCGCCACCAACCGCCGGGCACGCCGCCCATATAATAATAGGCCAACACGCCGAAAATAGCTACTGAAATTGCTGCCGAAATGGAGTAGCCCTTGAAAATAGCTTTCATGGCGTTTCCGGCCGAACGCTTGGAATCTTTGACGGCGTACGTGCCAATAATAGAACACAGCACCCCAATTCCGCGCACTAAAAGCGGGTACACAATCCATTCGTGGTGCCCGGTTAAACGCCATAAACCGATACCCAAAATTAAGCCCGATACAATGGTTACTTCGTACGATTCAAAAATATCGGCAGCCATACCGGCGCAGTCGCCCACGTTGTCGCCTACCAAGTCGGCCACCACGGCGGGGTTGCGCGGATCATCTTCGGGGATGCCGGCTTCTACTTTGCCCACCAGGTCGGCCCCTACGTCGGCCGCTTTGGTGTAAATACCGCCGCCCACGCGCATAAACAAGGCCAACAGTGTGCCGCCAAAGCCAAACCCGAGCAGGGCATCCGGCGCGGCAATACCAAAGATAATAAAAATAATCGTTCCACCAAAGAGCCCCAGCCCGTCCGTAAGCATCCCGGTAACGGTTCCGGCGCGGTAGGCAATACGCAGCGCATCGCCAAAGCTGCGCTTAGAAGCGGCAGCCACACGCACGTTGGCATCCACGGCAATACGCATGCCCAGTTGACCTACTAAGAGCGAAAACACCGCCCCCAAAATAAACGCACCCGCGCGCCCGAAAGCGGCAATCAGTTTGACCGTATCGGCAGACAATCCAGCAAAACGCTCCATAGAATCTTGCGATACAGGCACAATATACACCGACAAGAACAAACACACCGTCAGCAAGCCGATGAGCGGCAAAATGGTTTTAAGTTGCCGTTTGAGATAGGCGTTGGCACCTTCCCGGATGGCTCCCCATACTTCTTGCATTTTTTGGGTGCCGGCGTCTTCGCGCATTACTTGGCTGCGCAAAAACAGTGCATACAAAAGCCCTGCCACCGCAATCGCCAGTACGCCAAAAAGCGCGTATTGCTCAAACGGCCGCAGGGAAGAAATACCATACCACATGAGTTGTACTCTCCTTTACTGAGATGATAATTACTTTAACATTATAATAAAAAATTACAAAAAAAGGACCAAAAGGCCCTTGCCGGACCTGTCAATTTCTCTTATACTATGGATATGCTCAAAAAATACGGATGGTTAATTGGCGTATGTATCGGGATAGGAACGGGCCTGCAGGCAGCCCCGCTCCCGCAAGTGCTTGAGCAAAAAATTACGCAGGCCCCCGGGGCGGACACAAGTCACTTTAACCAAATGCGTTTTTTCCCTTTGTCCAACCAAGTGCGCAGCGAACCGGGTTTTCTAGAACAGCTCTTTTCGTCGCAAACGGAAAAGGAACATGTCTACGCTTTTGCGTTGTATTTATTTAATATGCACGTGTACACCCGCTTTCATCCGCAGCCGCTGCACGCGCTGGATTTAAACCAGCTGGGTGTGCTGGACGGATTTATGTGGTGCCGTAAACCGTTTGATTTTGCCAAAGCCGATGCTTTTTACCGCGCACATACTGAGGATATTCACAAACAGCTGGACTCTTTTATAGCAGCCGGCTCCACTCCCCAAAGGCATATTGCCCAGCAAGAATATAATAGGTGGATTGAGTTGTTAGTTCAACAGCCCCGTCACCAAACCCAGGCTGCGTATTTAATCAACACCCCCGCTTGGGCTACTTCTGTTCCGGCTCCCTCTACGCTGCTTAGAAACTTGGACTTAGCGGTACAACAGGCTGTATATTTAGCCCAAAAACAAGTTGTTCTTTATGACGAGGCTGACCTTTCTTTGGAAAATTTTGATCATAAAATTGGCAATACACGTGCGCACCGCAAGTATACGTACCGCTGGGTAATTGACGAGTGCAACTATACCAGTTATCTAATCGCCCGCTTGATTGCACAGCAAGGCACCGCCCAACCCGAACAAGGACGCAACGTACGGCTCTATATGCTTACCGCTTACCCCAAAACGGGCGAATTTTTAACCCCTAAGCAAGGGCAACGCTTTACGCTGGCCAACGGGCAAAAGGGCCTGCACTGGCGCTATCATACGGCGGTACTAGTGGTGTGGAAACAAAACGGCGTGTATGTATCCCAGGTGTTAGATACCTTTTTGGCAGGCTCGCACCCGGTCCCATTGGCAAGCTGGCTAAAACACTTTTCCGATAATACCATCCTAACGGCCACACCCTTCCGGCGCCACCACATCACGGAAGAGGCCCTTAGAGTGCCCGATAAAATAGAAAACAAAACAATATGGGTAGACGGTAAAGCCTACCAACCGGCCAATGTTTTAAACTAAGCCTTTCTTTAAAAAACCCCGCTTCTAAGCGGGGTTTTTTCACTGCGGTTCTTTCAAATCGTTCTTAGCAGGACCGGGCGCAGATGCCGGGGGCTCTGTCTCTTGCGAAGCGGACGACGGGGCCATTTGTCTTAACACGGGTTTTTTCACGCGTTGTATCGGGGAAAATTTTTCACGCTCTTCCAAAATTTCCAACAGCAACATCACTTGGCGCAAATCCGTTTTTTCCGTGTCGCTAAGCAGTGGGTTTTCCGGCAGGTAATCGGCCGCGCCTTTGCCGTTGGGTTCACGGTAAGCCGGGCGTGCGCGGACGGCCAACAACGCCTTAATAATAGTAAAAGTATTGTGCTGTGCCGCCACCACTAAAGCGCGGTCTTTATTTTGCTGAGGGGCAGCCCCCTGGCCCAGCTGGCGCGCCAACACGGTTATAATGACCGGGTGCGGGTTATACTGAGCAGCAGCTATCAGCGGGGTTTGGCCGTTTTTATCAGTTGCCAGGGGATCGGCCCCGGCTAAAAGCAACTTATGCAACACCTGCGGATGCTCGGCATGGCGGGCCGCATAAAACAGCGGGGTTTGCCCGGCTTTGTCGCGCACGTGTACGGTTTCCTCGCTTAAAAGTTGTCCTGTTTTTTCCGTATCGTTTTCTTCCAAGGCGCGCATCAGGCGCGTAGCCCCGCGGGAATCTACTTCCTGCGCACAGTGGCGGTAGAGTAGCCCCCCCGCCATTACAACGATTGCTATTAGGATTCCAATCCAAGTACGTTTCGTCATACTTGTATTTTAGCACATTCGTACGCGTAAATTGGTAAAATATAAGTAATTACTTAGTTACGAGGTATCTATGTCCGAACAACAACACAACAACGCCCTAGACGGCATTATCAAGCAGCGCTACGCCGAAGTGGAGGAAATCCGCCAACTGGGCATTACGCCCTATCCTAACCGCTGTGAGAAACAAATTTCTTGTGCACAGGCCAAAAATTTAGAAGAAAATGCCGACGCTGTTACCGCCGGGCGCTTGATGCAAATCCGCTTGATGGGCAAAGCCGCATTCGCGCACTTGCGCGATTTTTCGGGCCGCATCCAACTCTACGTTGCCAAAGACAATTTGGGCGAAGAAGCCTACACCTTCTTCAAAAAGCACATCGCCGTAGGCGATTTTGTATCTGTAACCGGACATATTTTTGTCACCAAAACCGGTGAAAAAACCATTAAAGTTACCAAGATGACCTTGCTTTCCAAAGCCATCCGCCCCATGCCCGAAAAATACCACGGCCTGCAGGATACCGAGGTGCGCTTTCGCAAACGCCACCTGGATTTAATTGCCAATGAAGAAGTCAAAGATATTTTTGTTAAACGCGCTAAAATTATTTCTTCCATCCGCAAAACTTTGGACGAAAAAGGATTTTTGGAAGTGGAAACACCCATTTTAAACCCGTCCAGCGGCGGGGCAATTGCACGCCCGTTTGAAACCTACCACAACGCGCTCAAAATGCCGCTGTATATGCGTATTGCACTCGAATTGCATCACAAACGCCTGATTATCGGCGGGTTGGACCGCATTTATGAAATTGGGCACATGTTCCGCAACGAAGGAATTGACACCACCCACAACCCCGAGTTTACCATGATGGAACTTTACCAAGCCTACGGCGACGTAAACACCATGGCCGATTTGTTTGATGAAATTTTGGGCAACGCCGCCAAAGCCATCGGCGTGGAAAAAGTGCAATTCCGCGGCTACGAAGTGGACCTGCGCCCGCCGTACAAACGGCTTTACATCCCGGTGGCATGGCAAGAGAAATTCGGCCGCGATATTCACGAAGTATTAGACGGCCGCAAATTCAACCGCGCCAAACTGGAAGAAGTAGCGCGCGAACAAGGGATTAAATTCTCCGCGGATGATAGCGATAGCGCCATTTTTGACGAACTGTTTGAAGGTAAGTTACTGGCCGACTATCACAACCCCGTGATTGCGCTGGATTACCCCACGGCCGTGAGCCCGTTCTCCAAAACCAAACCCGGCGACCCGGAACTGGTAGAACGCTTTGAAGTGTTTGTAAACGGGCAGGAATTGGGTAATGCTTATACAGAACTTAACGACCCGGCCGACCAACTCCAACGCTTAAAAGACCAGGCTGCCGCTAAAGCAATTGCCAAAGGCGAAGATGCCGAAAATGCCGACATCTTAGATGCCGACTATATTGAGGCGATGGAAAGCGGCATGCCGCCTACCGGAGGTATGGGCATTGGAATTGACCGCATTATTATGATGCTCACGGGGCAAGACTCTATCCGGGAGATTATTTTCTTCCCCACGCTTAAAAAGTTAGAGGAAGAAACAGAAAAATAGACCCGGTAACGTAGCTTTGTGTAATTCTGCCCCAGGCATAAGCTTGGGGCAGAATTATTTTGGGACTCTCTATAAAAGATTACAGTTCTTCTGCACTCCAACCTTGAGATTCCAAACTCTTACAGATAGCCGCGCCAATGGGTTTATCTTCTTCGTACCAACATACCTTTTCCCATCCGCTATTAGATAACTGACGGTTTATATCTAGCATGTATTGAGGGGTTCCTTCTACTACCCCATTTTGATACCGACTCGCATATATATGACAACTGGTAATATTACAATTAGCCTGGTATGCAAAATTTTTCCCACGACACGTGCGTCCGTTCTCCTGATCACAAATTAGCCCGCTTTCCACATCTATATCTAGATTGTCCTTGGTGTTATGACCAGAAAACGCCTCTTCCAAACCCAAAAACCAAGTCGTATCGCCTGCATTTGGCCAAGGATTGGAAAGGAGACACAAATCAATTCCCCTTTGAAGACTGGTTGTAAGTTGTAATGCTTCCGCTAACCGACTCTTTTCTACTGCTTTTTGATACTGCGGCACCGCTACCGCAGCTAATATGCCAATAATCAGCACCACGACCAGCAGCTCTATGAGCGTGAAACCCCGCCGGGTATTTTTTACTACTGTCATTTTATTTCTCCTTTGCAACTAGTTTTCAATTTTTCTGTTTTGGAAAAACGCATGCAAAAACGGCCGCTATATTTATGGAATAATCACAGAACATAAATACAACAGCCGTAATTTACTATTTTTGTAAATAGCAAACATTAAGCATAAAGAGCCGGGTTTCGAAGGCCCTTCTCTTTACGCCCAATAGGCTGCCTTTGGCGTGATTATTCCCTCTTCAAAAGAGTTCCGCGTTTCTAAAACGCTTCCAAAAACAGATGAAATTGTACTTATAGTATAATAAAAAAGCACTGTTTTGAACAGTGCTTTTTTAGATATGCTAAAACCCTTTTTACAACGCTATTTTCAGTTTGCGCGCCAAGGCCCGCAAAATATCTTTCTTTTTAGCTTCCTCTCCCAACGACTTTAAACCAAAATACACAAACTCCTGCGCTTTAATCGTGTCGGGCGCAAAGCCAAAAATCTCCGTATAGTTCAAAAACTCTACCAACTTATGCGCAGCCGCCTTATCGGCCGGGTTACGCGCAAAAGCAAACGCCAAAAAAGTCAATTTTTCGCTCACGGCCGCCGCCACTTTCCCCTTGGAAACATCCAACCCCAACGTAGTAACATCTTCCATCAGTTCTTCCACATCGTTTACGTTGATGTCTGCCGCGCGGAACTCGGCCGCCAGGTCGCTGGTGAGCACAAAGTTAGCCGCTTCCAAAAAAGGCCGCGGGATGGGCGTACCCAATAGTTGTAGTCCCCGCACCACGGAGTATTGTTTTTCAAATAACTCCTCACACACCCGGGCCGTTTCTTCATCCATACGCCGCAGCACCTGCTGTACCACTTTGTGCCGCACATCCATACTCATTTGGCTTAGCGGCACCTCTTGGCGCAACTGCTGGCGGATAAACTCCGCACACTCGTCGTATTTTTGGGCTTCAAATAGCTCTTTAAGCCGGGCAAATACCGGGTCCATATTGTCCCCGCCGGCCCCGCAAGTCAGGCTGGCGGTGGCACGGCGCAATAAGGCGAAGGGAATGTTTCGTTCCTCCAAAGTAATGCGGGATTTGAGCCGGATGTACCCGTACCACAAAGCGGCATTCGGGGCCGTTAATTTGACCGGTTTAAAGTCCAGCACGTCGCACGCGTAGGCTTTGTGCGGGTTGGTCGTTTCGTCGGCCAGTAACGTAACCAGGTGACAAAGAGCCATTTTTTCCAAACTGGCGGCCTGCGGTTTTACATAACGCTCATACGCCACGGCTCCGTTTTTAATCTCGGGCAAATTGCTGGGTGCTTTTTCAAGCATTTGCACAAACTGCGGTTCCAAATTGCGTCCGCTCAGCGCATAATTTAACTCCATCGCCCGGCAAGCGTACTGCATAATTTGGGTCGTTTCCAAGCCGCTTACTTCGTCAAAAAACCACCCGCAGCTGGTATACATCAGCATGGCCATGCGCTGCATTTCAAGCAGCATAAGAGCAGCGGAACGGTCGTTCCAGGCTTTTTCGGTAGCATGACGCAGGAAAAACCGGTGCTGTGCATCTAAAGAGCGGTCCAAAATAAGTTCAATATAGTCATTACGCGCGGCCCATACGTCCTTAAAATACGCGCCGCCCACTTGCTCAAAAGTTTTAATCATCTCGTCGCGGATAAAGTCCAACGCTGCGCGTAGCGGCCCGCGCCATTTTTGGTTCCAACCGCCGTGCATGCCCGAATTGCACCCGCAATTCGCCCGCCAACGCTCCACCCCGTGGAAGCAACTCCAGGATGAATTTTCGTGAATTTGTGCTTCGTACTGCGGCGGATTTTTTTCCAAAAATTCACCGTACACGGTTAGTTGTACGTCGGGTTTTTCCTGCACGGTTTTCAAGCAGTAGGCCAGGGCCATTTCGGCAAATTTTTGGTGGTGTCCGTAGGTTTCCCCATCGGTAGCAATGTGCATAAGCTGCGGCTCGTCGGTATGGTTATAGGTACTTAGCAGGCGCGAGGCAAATTTCTCACCCGAAGAAAGCGTATCCGAAAACGCAATCCCTTGCGAAATAGGCCCATCGTAAAAAAACAATACAATTTTCTGTCCGCTGGGCAACTTGCATAAATACGGCCGCTTGGGGTCCACCCCGGCGCCGATTTCTTGCCATTTCTCTTCGCCTATTTTACGCACGCGGGCACATTGGCCGGGGGCCAAAATGACAAATTTCATCCCATTGGCGGCCAGCACTTCCAGCGTTTCGGTATTGCAGGCGGTTTCGGCCAGCCACAAAGCCTCGGGCTTACGGCCAAAGCGCTTTTCAAAATCGTAAATACCCCACTTTACTTGGGTTTCTTTATCGCGCCCGTTGGCAAGCGGCAAAATGATATGGTTATATACCTGCGCCAGCGCGCTGCCATGGCCGGAAAACCGCTCCCTGCTTTGACGGTCCGCTTCCAAAATAGCCTGATACACTTCGGGTTCTTTTTCTTGCATCCACGACAGCAACGTCGGCCCAAAGTTAAAACTAATGCGCGAATAATTATTCACCAAACCCGTTAATTCTTTTTTATCATTGAGCACACGCGCCAGCGCATTGGGGGAATAACATTCCGCACAAATGCGTGCGTTCCAATCGTGGTATGGGGCCGCACTGTCCTGCCGTTCAATTTCTTCCAGCCACGCGTTTTCGCGCGGGGGTTGGTAAAAATGACCATGAATGCAAAGGTATTTCATAAAATTCTCTAAATAATGCTACAATGAAAACGAGGGACCTTGATTTTGCCCTTTACAGGATTATACTATAATTAAGCTGTGGTTGCACGGAGGGTGCCCATGAAAAAAACATTCATTATTGACACTAACGTTTTGCTGCACGATGTGAACTGTCTGCGTGCTTTTGACGATAATGACATTATCATCCCCATGGCCGTCATTGAGGAACTTGACGCCTTTAAGACCGAGGGC
Organism: uncultured Elusimicrobium sp.; assembly: GCA_947170005.1. Classification (GTDB taxonomy): domain Bacteria; phylum Elusimicrobiota; class Elusimicrobia; order Elusimicrobiales; family Elusimicrobiaceae; genus Avelusimicrobium. Next base: position 34,202 of record CAMVRX010000003.1, on the reverse strand, counting down.
GATACCCGCGGCAAAAATGCGCGTATGGTTTCGCGCATGTTAGATGAGCTGCGCAAAAAGGGCCGCCTAAACGAAGGGGTCAAACTAGACGACGGCGGCACGCTTAAAATTGTAATGGATTTGCCCAACACCCTTCCTTATTCTATGGCCTTTAACAAGGCCGACAATGCCATCTTAAATATCGCTTATACCTTGGGCAAAAAAGAAGGCTCTTACAAGAAAAACGCCACCCCCGTAATCGTAGTCACCAAAGACATCAATATGCGCCTAAAGGCCGAGGCACTGGGCTTAAACGCGCAGGACTATACCACCGATAAAGTGAATATGGATGAGCTTTACAGCGGGGTGACGGAACTGGAAGTATCGCCCGATGAAATTGACGCGTTTTATCGCACCAAAAAACTGGAGCTGGACCCGCAAAAATTTATGGCCAACCAGTTTGTTATTTTGAAAACGAACGACGGCAGCAAAAAATCTGCCATCGGCCGCGTAGCTAACAGCGGGGATTTTGTGCTTCGTCCGCTTTCCTCGCAAGAGCCGGTGGCGTGGGGCATTAAGCCGCTTAACAAGGAGCAACGCTTTGCCATGGAACTGCTGCTAGATGACAGCTTGGATTTAGTTACCCTCGTCGGTACGGCAGGTACCGGTAAAACACTCGTTACCCTGGCCACCGGTCTGCAACGCACCATGGACGACAACGCCTACCGCCGCATGGTCGTGTGCCGCTCCATCGTTCCCGTGGGCAAAGATTTGGGCTTTTTACCGGGTACCAAAGAAGAAAAACTAGATGCGTGGATGGGCGCCATTTATGATAACTTGGCCTTCTTGGCCGACCGCAAAAACCCGGACGAAGGGGAAGAAAAAGCACATTATTTACTCGACAGCGGCAAGATTGAAATTGCCTCGGTCACGCACATGCGCGGCCGTTCGCTGCCCGGGCAATATATGATTGTGGACGACGCCCAAAACCTGACCCCGCACGAGATGAAAACGATTTTAACCCGCGCGGGCGAAGGCACCAAAGTAGTAGTAACCGGGGACCCATACCAAATTGATACGCCGTATTTGGACGTGGAATCCAACGGCCTTACGTACTTGGTGGACCGCCTAAAAGGCCAAAAAAATTACGGTCACATTACGTTCACCAAGACCGAGCGCAGCCGCCTGGCCGATATAGCTGGCAAGTTGCTGTAAGCAAGTTAGTTTAGAAATTCCCGGTGTTTTGTAAACACCGGGAATTTTGTCATAAAATCCACTTACTTCCCGACTGCTTGAAACCCAGAGAAGGACACCATTGGGCAGTGTTATGTGTACAAATAAACTGATTATAATATACACCTCCATTAGGGTTAGCACTGGTACATATTGTGTATCCGTCATCAGAAGATATGGAACGGCTTGCGCAGAGATCTGCTACATCGTCATCAATGCTTATAACACCATATTGAAAATACTTGGTTTGTATGCCGTCTCCGTCAAAAGGAGTTGCAACTATTTCGCCTGGGATGTCAACGGATATATTATCAAACAGTTCTCCTATCCCTTGCGTTCCACCGTCTCCCCAACCGCAAGCATCGCTTGATGCTCCGTGCTCCAGTATGCACAATGCTTGCGCATCACGCAGACTTTTAAGTATTTGCATGGCTTCTGCCGCGCGTGATTTTTCCACTGCTTTTTGGTATTGCGGCACCGCCACCGCCGCCAAAATACCAATGATGAGTACCACTACCAAAAGTTCAATGAGAGTGAATGCGCGGCGATATAAAGACGTCATGGCAGACTTGATCTGCCATCTTCCACGCACGCTGTTACACAAGCATAACGGCAATGACTGGCGTTGAAGGTCCTGAGTCAAGCTCAGGATGCCGTCATTTTTTACAACTGCATTTTCTTTTTTCATTTTTTCTCCTATTTGTCAGGTTCACACCTGACCCACGTGAAATTCAATCTACCTGCTTTGGAGAAATGCACATAAAAACGGCAGTTGCATTTGAGCCAATTCAGGTAACCCAACTACAACAGCCGTGGTTCACCGTTTTCACGGTAAACTCTCGGTACAAAATAATGAGTTCGCGAAAAAACATTATTTTGTACCTAATAACAGCTGTCTTTGAACCTGAATTGTGCCCTTTACAAAAGGCGCTGCGTTTCTTAAACGCTTCCAAAAACAGATAAAATTGTACCTACATTATAGCAAAATCGTTTACAAAAAAAGAACTCCCAAGCATTCTCCGGGAGTTCCTTTCTACACAAAGAATAAACCTCTACTCCAACTCTTTTAGCCACGCGGCTGCACTGCCGTCGCTGGGCATGCGCCAATCCCCTCGCGGCGAGAGCGACACACTCCCTACTTTCGGCCCGTCGGGCATGCAGGAGCGCTTGAACTGTTGCGCAAAAAACCGCTTGATAAATACGCCCAGCCATTTTTTAATTTCCACCGGCTTAAATTGCCCGGCAAACGCGTGTGCAGCCAAAAACAACACTTTTTGCGGCCCAAACCCGCTGTATATTAAGTAATATAAGAAGAAATCATGCAGGGCGTACGGCCCCACCAAATCTTCGGTTTTTTGGGCAATGCGGCCCTTTTTATCGGCGGGCAGTAATTCGGGGCTAATCGGGGTAGCCACTACGTCTGCCAGTACCCGTTGTGTTTGTTTGTCTGTCGTTTCATGGGCAGCCACCCACTCCACCAGCGATTTCACCAACGTCTTAGGCACCCCCGCATTGACCCCGTACATAGATATATGGTCCCCACTGTACGTGCACCACCCCAAGGCCAGTTCGGACAAATCCCCCGTCCCCACTACTATTCCGCCCGTGCGGTTGGCTACATCCATTAAAATTTGGGTCCGTTCGCGTGCCTGGGCGTTTTCATACGTGGTATCGTGTTTTTTAACATCGTGGCCGATATCCTTAAAATGCTGTTCGCACGCTTTTTTAATGGAAATTTCTTGAACAGTTACCCCCAATTTTTTCATCAAGCTAAGTGCATTTTTGTACGTGCGGTCCGTCGTGCCAAATCCGGGCATGGTCACACCTAAAATTCGTTTACGCGGCCAGCCCAGTTTGTCAAACGTGCGCACCGCCACCAGCAGGGCCAGGGTGGAATCCAATCCGCCCGAAATCCCCACCACGGCCGTTTTAGCCTGCGCGGCCAACAGACGTGTCGCCAACCCGGTAACTTGGATATTAAAAATTTCCTCACACCGCTCGTCCAGTTCTTCCCCATGGGGCACAAACGGCAGCGGCGATACCGGGCGTGTGAGTTTTTTCACTTCCGCCACGGGTTGCTGTAAATCAATCACCTCGTACGGGGCCGCCGTTTCCAGCGCACTGTCCGTACGGAAGGAAGTGTTTCTCAGCCGTTCGTTGCGCACGTGTTCTACGTCAATTTCCGCACAGATGAGTTGCGGCTTAAAATCAAACCGGCGCGAGTGGGCCAGTTCCACCCCGTTCTCAAAAATGAGCGCATTGGCCCCAAACACTACGTCGGTGGTGGACTCGCCAAACCCGCACGAACCATACACATATCCGCAAATTCCGCGGGCCGATTGCTGGGCTACCAACTGGCGTACATAGGCATGTTTACCCACCAGCGCATTACTGGCCGACAAGTTAAAAATAATTTCGGCCCCTTGCAAAACTGCCTGGCTAGACGGCGGCACCGTGGCCCATACATCCTCGCAAATTTCCACGCCAAACGTGTATCCGCCTGCCTTAAACAGCAAGTCCGTCCCCGCGGGTACGGTTTGACCGCACAAGGTTACTGTTTCGCCGCTAAAGGCCAGCGCACGCACAAACCAACGGCTTTCGTAAAACTCGTTATAATTGGGCAAATATGTTTTGGGTACCACACCGCAAATTTGGCCTTTGTAGCAAACGGCCGCCGCATTGAGTAGCACCGCCCCGGCACGCACCGGCAGCCCGACCATAAATACAATGTCCAAATTTTGGGTTTGCGTGAGCAGTTTGGAAAGTTCCCGCTCGGCCGCATCCAATAAAGTGGGTTTCAAAAATAAATCGCCGCAGGTATAGCCGGTCAGCCCCAACTCCGGGAAGACCACCCCCCGCACACCTGCTTGCGCGGCCTGTTTAATTTGTGCCAGCATTTGCGCGGCGTTAAAGGCCACGTCGCCCACCTTGACGGCAGGTACGGCGGCGGCTACTTTTACAAATCCAAAATTTTTCATAAAACGCTCCTTTTGCGGGGATATATATATTCTATAATTTTTAACTCTAAAAACGGCACCTGTATCAAACGGCCGAAGTCCTAGCTGACCATAGGCCTTTTGGCCTATGGTGTTCTTGGCAATCCATAAGTTAAAATGAGAGTATATTCTGTTGTATAAGGACTATTAAAATGAAAAAAAGAACCATAGCCATACTTGTAGGGATGATGTGCTTGACTGCACCGTCTGTCTATGCTCAAAAGAACCTAGTTAAAGGATTAACGGGGGCACTTTCTTCAAAAGCTCCAGCTGCCGTTACGTCCGCTGTAAGCGCACAGGTAGAAAGACAGATAGCCCGCGCCACTTTAGGGGCGCAATTAACCCCTTATGCTCCTGCCGCTAACATTCCAACAGCTACGGCGGTTTTATCGTTAGAACGTGTAAAAGCCGAAGCCTTGCACCCGCAAGTGGATATATCCAAATTGGTCCCTGTACGGCTTACTGACCGTGCCGACTTAGTAAATAGATCTTTGTTACGGGTACAACAAAACATACAGCAAGACGGAAAAATTCCAACAAGCTATAGAGGACACATACCGGATGTTAAGGTTACCTGGCTTGCTTATCACCGCCTTTTGTTAGAAGATAGAAAAGGAAACTTAAGCCCGGAAGAACAAATACAACTACGCTCTCTTTTTTGGCACACCAACACTTTCATATCTTCGGTGGGAAGGAAGTTACAATCTTGGCAAGATAGATATGGTGCAGACCCTATGCTCCCCAACAAAGAAGATCTTGATTATTTATCCGGCGTAAACAAACCCCCGCATGGAAATGCGTTTGAAGAATGGGCCCTAGCCGCTGATATTTATATGCTTCAAAAGTTGTACGGCACATCCTTGCCTAAGCGGATAAGAAATGCACAAGTATTGCCTCAGCAAGAGTTACAAAATGCAAAAACTATAGCTCAAAGTAAAAAGAGTCCGTTGCCCTTTATGGAGAATGAAGCGTTAAAGAATGAGATTTTTGATATCGCAGAGAACAATCAAATTAATAATGCGGGAATGGATGTCGCACTTTTTGCCGCAGTCTTTGACAAAACAGATGAGGAAATTTTTGTTAATAAAGCACAAGGCGCATACAAAGGTGGAAACCCACATCCAACCTACAAAGATGTTTGGACTTATTTTAAAGAAAAGATAATAAGCGAAAGAAGGCAACAAAGGTGGGAAATTTACCTGCAAAAAAGTCGTGTTTTGCCGCAGGTATTTGAACAAAGACAGCAACTACAAGATGAAGTATTACACCCGCAGATGGAAACCAAAGCGGCTTTTCAACAGCTACTAAAAAGAGAACAAGAATCTATTGAGAAAGACCGCGCGAACGGATTGTTTGACTATTATTGGAGTAAGGTAGAAATAGCAGACGTGGTCTATAAAGACACCGATAAATTGGCAAGAATGGTTAAAGCGTTTTATTTTTATTATATTGACCCGCAATTAAAGGTGTTCCCGCGTGCCAAATATCTAAAAACTAATGAAGCAGGCAGAATTTATGAAATTCCACTAAAAAGAGGGTTATTTTTAGAAGTGCCCGGCCCTTTAAATCGAATCCCCATTACACCGGAAGAATACGTTGTATTTAAAGCCGACGGGGAATACGAAAACCCGCATTTGGTAAAACGTGCCGATGTGGAATTGCTAACGGACCCATTATCTTACAAATTAAATTTATAAAGGAGTAAAAAAATGAAAAAACTAGCATTAGCCATACTCGTTGGAGTATTTTGTTTAGGTGCAACCAGTGCGTTTGCCCAATACAGAGAATTTCGCAACCAACAAGAAGTAGCGTTATATATTCAAACTGAAAAACGCTTACTGTTGGATGCCCAAAGACGTCTAGCTGAAGAAAACCGTCAATTGAGGGCACAATTACAAGATTTAGGCCTTGAGTTCGTAAATACCGCAGGGCCAGACGCCTTTGATAACCCGCAGATTGACCCCGACCAAAAGTATGCTAACCAAGCAAACTTACCTATTGCACGGGAAAACAGACGTTTAAAGGTAGAAAACAAACAAATGCACGACTTGCTAACAAAATTGGGCGTACAACCTGTTACTGCACGTGCACAAGGTAATTGTAACGGCGGCAGTTGCTCTGCCGAACAAGGAACCGGGAATTATGCTCCGCAAGCAACTGCAAGTAATTCCCACAAACCGTATTTAATGACCCCTCAAATTGCCCATGATATTAACCAATTTAGTGAGGCACGCCAATGGGCCAGTTCTATGTATCAAAGCGACCCTAACTTTAGAATAGTGGAAACTAAAGTAACGCGCAATACGCAGACGGTAGAATTTACTGTAAAAATTACTCTCGGTTATAACTTAGATGTTACTTACGTACTCAATGGGGTACAGTTACATAAGAAATTCTACTACAAAGTACGCGACGGAATTAAACACGGACCCAACTATAAGCCTGCTATGTAAGGCCAATTTAGTATAAGGAGTATTAAAATGAAAAAATTAGCATTCGCTGTATTCGTCGAAATATTTTGTTTAGGTGCAACTAATACGTTTGCACAATCTAAAAGCGAAAGAATAGCCCACTTGGAAGGAAAAGTTATTGCTTTGGAAGCGGAAAATGCGCAAAACCAAAGAAAACTAGAACGCGTGGAACACCGCGCCGATAGCCTTGTGGGGGTTAACGCTGAACTCAAGGTCAAGTTAGAAATGGTAAATCAGCAATATGCGGCTTTACAAGCTCAAAACGAACGGCACAAAGCAATAGGAGATTCATTAAATAGAGTAAATGCTGTCTTGCAAGCTCAAGTTATTAGAGCTAAAGCCGCCGCAGAGAAAGCTGCTAAGGCCAAAGCTGCCGAAGTTGCGCGGGCTAAAGCGGAGCAAGCTGCTAAAGCCAAAGCAGAGGAAATGGCAAAAGCCCAAGCGGATGAAGCCGCCGCCAAGGCCAAAGACCAGCCAAAGAAGGCCGAAGCCCCCAAAGCAGATGAAAGGGCTGTGTTGCAAGCGCGAATTGTAAGTTTAGAACGGCAGGCCGCCGCTACTCAAGCACACGAGCAAGCCCGGCTAATAAACCGAGATACAGATTTTGTATCTAATATAAACAAACATATACCTTGGACTGTCAAGTACATCCGTGGCTCTGAGATACGCAGTATGTATGAAGACAATGGACACTATTACGTAAATGTGGAGTTTGATAGAAAGCTTAGTTATGTCTGGATATATGAGTTTACTATATCTGGGGACTTCATTGACCGTTATATGGCCCCCCAACATATAAGTGGGCGCAAGGTAAATTTAAATTTTGCTAGAATTTTAAAATAAAATTTTCGCGTCCAACGCGGGGTTTTCTTAACATAGTAACCGCCCTTTGTTTAACCGCAAGGGGCGGTTTTTATTGGATTTGCCTTACTAATCCAAGTTCAAAATATCTAACCCTATTTTGCGCGTGCAAATAAACATCAAATTTGCTTTAATAGGCTATCTCAAAAGGAGGTTGTAATGAAAAAACTAGTATCTCTTACGTTGGCTGCGCTTTTAGTAGCCGCCGTAAGTACCCCGGCCAATGCCTGCACGGGCATTGCGATTGACGCTGCCGACGGCACCAAGATTTTAGCTCGCACGATTGAATGGAAAGGCGGCAATTTAAACAGTAAACTCATCATTATGCCGCGCGGAATGGAAAACACCGCGCTTACCCCCGAAGGCCAAAACGGCCATAAGTGGGTCAACAAATACGGGGCCGTCGGTGCCAGCACCGTTGAACCGGTATTTGTCACCGAAGGCGTGAATGAAAAAGGCCTCAACGCCGGGATTTTCTACTTTGCGGGCGTGGGCAGCTTAACCCCGTACGAGAAGAAATACCGCAAACAATCCGTCAGCGACGGCGAACTGGTGCGCTATATCCTCACCAACTTTGCCACCGTGGACGAGACCTTAAAAGGCCTTAAAAAAATAGCCATTATCCCTATCGGCAAACCCGATAAAGACGGCCACTACGCTACCGGCCACTGGCGCATCAGCGATGCTACCGGGCGCAGCGTGGTATTGGAAATTACCGATAAAGGCGAGCGCCACGTATACGAAAACAACCTGCGTGTGTTTACCAACTCGCCTTCGTTCCCGTGGCACCAGGCCAACTTGAATAATTATATTCATTTGTCCGGCGGCGAAACGCCCGCCAAAACCATGGGCGAAGTGAACTTGGCCTCGTACGGCGGCGGCACCAACTTAACCGGGCTACCCGGCGATTTGACCCCGCCTTCGCGGTTGGTGCGCGCGTTTTTCTACGCACAAACCGCCCCGGTTCCCGCGGATAAATACGCAGCGGTGACGCAGGCATTTCATATTTTAAATAACTTTGATTTGCCTATCGGGGCCGAGTACGCCCCCGGCGAGAAAATCCCGGATATGCCCAGTGCTACGCAGTGGACCGCGGTGAGTGACGTAACGCACCCGACGTTCTACTACCGCACGATGTACAACTCGGCCATCCGCAAAATTGATTTGACTCAAATTGATTTTGACACCGTACCTTACACGGTAGCGGAAATGGACCCGGTCAAGCAAGAAAAATTCTACGAGTTGCACTTTTAAGTAGAAAGTTTCATTCATCTACCGCCCGGCACACAAAATGCCGGGCGGTTTTGCGTAGCGGAAAATTTTAAGCCGGCTTGCTAAAAACTGTTATAATGAAAGAGTAGTAGAAAATTTGAAATTGGTTTTTAGGAAATCCGTAAGGATGCGGTTTGCGTAAGCGAATCGACAGTCAACCCTAAGAACAGCCTAATTTAAGGCATAACTTAGCGGGAAGTCATGAGCCCGGTGAGTTGTGCCGAATGTTTGCCCTCGTAAGGGGGCAAACTACGGCTGTTTGTTTTGTGCGCTTGACTGTCCACAGAGCAAATGAGCCGTTTTGTTTTTCCTAAAAACCCCAAGGAGAAACAAAAATGACCCAAAGAAATACCCGGCGGGGTAATACGCAAACAGTACAGGTAGGGCGGGATCTATTTTTTACTTCCCCCCTAGAGGGGGAAGATGTCCGCAGGATAGATGAGGGGGTATTAAAAAGAAAAGCTTTGTTTTGCACCCCCTCACCACGGTGCTGGCGCACTCGTCCTCTCCCTCCAGGGGCGAGGGAAGCAGCCCATGGGTTTACCCTCATAGAGCTGTTGGTCGTTGTGCTCATCATTGGTATTTTGGCAGCCATAGCTGTACCGCAATACCAAGTAGCTGTAGAAAAAAGTCGCGCAACCGAAGCATTAGTTATTCTTAAAAATGCGCAACAAGCTCAGATACTAGATTCCTTAGAACATGGTAGTCGTCGTTTCTACCCACAGGATATTATGGAATTTTCAGGTGGAGTATGGAACGAAGACGGAGATTACTACTGTACTAAGCATTTTTGGTATGAATTTGATGACCCTGCACAAGTAGAAGCCTGTCGCTCTGATAAAGAGGGAGAGTGCGGAGAACGTCCAAATTACTGTTCTTATCATATTGCTTTATTTCCCCCCACTGATCCCGGCGCTTCTGGGGACTGCACAGGCTATGATGACGTAGGTTATAAAGTGTGCCAAAGTTTGGCTAGCTATGGAATCCAACCTTATGACGAACGTCCCGAATAATGTAATACCGCCCGGCAAAATATGCCGGGCGGTTTTTTACTACACAACTTGTAGGACAACTTATATTTTGATGAGCCCGCGGCTAAACGCATAAATAGCCGCCAAAGCTACCAGGGCAAGTAAGATGACAACCGGGTATTCCCTCGCAGTAAAGACAGGTTTGCCGTCCTTTTTTTGTTTGCGCGCTTCCATAAATACCGGGATGCCTACCGCCAAAAATATCGCCGCCAAGAACAGGTATTTTAGCCCAGCTGCATACAACAACCACAGCGCAAACCCAGTACCCAGTACGGACGTCGCCAAGGCTCCGGCCCGCCCGGTGGGGGAAATTTTGGCAAAGTCGCCGTCTTCCACCAGCTTCCACAAATAAAGCGTGCTGGCTAAATAGGCGGGTAGTACCATTACTCCCGTAATGGACAACATTGTGTTCCACGCGTTATTGGAAAAATACACCAACAAAATGGCCAATTGCATCACTGCGCTGGTAATCCACAGCGAAACGTCCGGCGCACCTTCTTTATTTTGGTGCGCAAACATTTTGGGAAAGGTGCCATTTTCGGCCGCCGCCGCGGGGATTTCAGCCGCAATCATCGTCCAAGCCAGCCACGAAGAAAGCACCGCAATTAAAAGCCCTACGTTCATAAATACGGCGCCCCACGGACCGACTACTTTTTCCAATACGCCGGCAGTGGACGGGTTGGCAACGGACGCAATTTGCTCTTGCGTTAAGAACCCAAACGGTAGGACCGAAAGCCCGATGTAAATGACCAAACACCCTAAAAAGCCCAAAAGCGTGGCCTTGCTGACGGCCGATTGGCTTTTGGCCCGGTTGGACATCACCACCGCGCCCTCAATACCAATAAACGCCCACAGTGTGACCAGCATGGTGCTTTTTAACTGCGCGCCCAAGCTGCCCAGTTTGTGCCCACCTTCGGCCATGCGCCCCAGGAAGTTAAAGTCAAACTTATCGGCATGAAAAGCAAACAGTAAAATCACACAAAACGCCAAAAGCGGCACCAGTTTGCCCACCGTACCAATGAGGTTTAAAATCGTGGCTTGTTTCACACCACGCAGTACAATAAAGTTAAACCCCCAAATCAGCACCGAGCCGCATATAATAGACAGCAAATTATTTCCTCCGGCAAAATGCGGCGGGAAAAAATAATTTAGCGCGTCCATGGTAATGACGGCGTAGCCCACGTTGCCAAAAATTTGGCACAACCAATAGCCCCAGCCAATGGTAAAACCGACGTACGGGCCAAAGCCGTCGCGCGCGTACATATAAATACCGGCAGTTAAATCCGGCTTGACGCGCGAGAGTACGCTAAACGTGTTGGCAATAAAATACATGCCAAAGCCCGTAATCACCCATGCCAAGAGTACCGCAGCAGCCGAAGCACTGGCAGCCATGTTTTGAGGGAGGGAAAATACCCCTCCCCCTACCATGGAACTAATCACAATACTGGCTAGGCCAATAACGCCTAACTTGGCGGCAGTTTTGTTATCTCCCATAGTGTAGCACCTCTTATTTCACGTTTACCGGTTCGGCAAATTTGAAGTTCAAAAAACCCATCACCGTCAAGCAGTATGCAAACGGTTGGGTAATGTTGATGTAATTGTGCCAAATTTGAAATTCGCTGTGTTTTTCCACACCGCGGATTTCCAGCTCGTGTTTTAAGGATTTATTAAGCCACATATGCGCGTGGCCTTGGGCAATTTCGTCGTCAATAGGCGTATCAAAATACTCTACGTATTCAGCCGCCCAACCGCCGATTAACTGGCCCTTTTTGTCTTTTCCCCAGCACACGCCTACGCCGGTGGCAATGGCTTTGTGGTCCTCAATTTTGGCCCCGTTGCCGGCCATAATCACTTCCAATACAGCCCCGTGTTTGAAGTGCTGGGTTACTTTATCTACCGGCACAATGTTGCCGTATAATTCTTTAGGCAGTACCGAGGTGTACGGCACAATGTTGAAGTTTTCTACCTTAGCTTGCAAGAGCGCGGAGTCGTAACAAAAGGTTTCAAACGGCTGGGGCGGAATGCCGTCCGCCGCTTGCCCCGCACCCCCCGAAATAAACGCCAAGGTAGGATAACGGGTTCCTAATACTAAGTCTTTATTTTCCATATTAGTTTCTCCTTTTTTTGTGATTACAACTGAACGGTGGTGCGTAAACCGACTACCGTCGTAAATTGTTTATCTTGGGTAAACGCCGCGCGCGGATAAATTTGTAAATCCGGCGTGATCGTTACCAGCTTGCCAAGGCCCCACACCCAGGCTAGTTCCACGGCCGTTTCGCCGTTGCGCATATAGTTGGGGTAACCCTGGCCTTTTTCGCTGAGGCGGTTATAGGCCACACCCAGCAAAATAGCATCTTGGCTGTTACGGTGGAAGGGATTTAACAAGGCCGCACCCAGCGCGTACGAATTTTTTACCCCGCTTACGCCTTTGTCGGAACCATTGGCTCGGCCAAATACAGCCCATTTTTCACCTATATTCTGCTGCATATTGAAGGACCAGCCGTTTACGTTTTCGGGTTGTTTTTCCACGGCAGGCTGATAATAATACAGCACGCTGTATTGCCCGGCCCCTAAGTGAAAATCCGGCGTCCAGGCAACGTAACCAAACGCGGTATACTTGCCGCTAAAAGCCTCGTCCAATTCAATTTGCTCTCCGGTCACGTTGGTGCCATCTTGGTACCCGCCGGCAAGCGTAAAAGTTTTGGTTTGCGCCTGCACATAACCGCCAAACGACGCGGACGGATAAACCGAAGTAGCATTTTGTGAAAGCGCAAAGTTCATGAGAGCCGTTTGCTGGTTATCCACATAGGTGGTACCGTCAAAGTTGTAGAGCGGGTATTGCCCCACGGTTACACTCAGCCAATCCCAGCTTCCCGGCAACGTGTGCGTATAGGAAAATTGGGAGAAAAACTCCTGGTTGGCGGCGTAATCGTTAAACGCGGTGGCGGTATTTAAGCGGTTTTGCACAATGGCAGCTTGCGTACCCCAATAACGCACCAGCGTATAGTTTATGTTTAATTGCCCGGCACCCACCGTGTCATTTTTAAATAAATTCCACGTTAAATAGGGGTAATAAACACCCTGGATAGCGGTTTGCTTCCCGTTGGGCGCCCCGCGTTGGGCCAAGTAGGAAATGTCTACCCCAATATCTAACCCTATTTTATTAGCTGTGTGCTTAGCATCGGCCCACATTTTTTCCAAAGCCAGGTCCGTTTCTTCCAGGGCAGCGGCGCGGCGGTTTTGCACCCGTTGCGCGTGTTTGGCTGAAAATAAAATTCCGTCGTTTAAATCATGTGTTTTAGCAGCTTGCGCCAACGTGCAAACGCTGCACAGCACCACCGCCGCCACACATGCGGATACTTGTTTTTTCATGTACAACCTCTTAAATAAAATGGAAGGGAAAGCAGGAAGCAATAACTAACCTTAATATACTAAATCTATGTTTTCACTGCAAGACATATTTTTAAAATTATGTTACAATAAAAGTGCAGTAAAAAATTTGATCTGTTTTTGGAAGCGTTTAAGAAACGCAGAACCCTGGCAACAGGGGGCTAGTTACGCCGAAGACAGCAGCTTATAAGCATAAGTTTATGGACCTTCGAAACCCATTTACTTATGCTGAATGTTTATCACTTTGTGGTGAACTACGGCTGTTGTGTTTATGTTCTGTAACTAGCCCATAGATACAATGAGCCGTTTTTTGTATTTCTCCAAAAACAGATTCACTAAGGAGAAAACAAAATGAATCAAAGAAACGCCCGGCGGGGTTTTACGCAAATCAATCGGGTAGGTCAGGCACTGCCTGACAATGCCCCGATTAAGGGGCATCCTTCCTCTTTGACAATTGGAAAAGACAACGCTTATTGTCAGGTAGAACCCGATCTACATAAACGGCTTTGCGGTTTTACGCTCATAGAGCTTTTGGTCGTCGTATTGATTATCGGCATTTTAGCAGCAGTAGCGGTACCGCAATACCAAGTAGCCGTAGAAAAGACACGTCTCTCGGAGGCGTTTATTCTGATTTCCAGTTTAGAAAAAGCCATTGATACCTGGCAACTTGCAAATGGAACGCGCACGGAAGATATCGCATTTTTAGGTGATAATGCCAACGGTTCGGGACAACTAGATATCGATATTGAAGATGGGCTGGATTGCAGTATTCGCGAGGGAGAAGCCTGTGGCAACCAACATTTTGCGTATGACGCCGGGTGTGCTCACGACGGCAGTTGCTGGATTTATGTATACCGCACCTTGGATGATAATGTTGCATACATGCTAAATATTCTTAAGGATACCGCTAACAGTAGCTGGCGCCATGACGAGTGTGATTACGATACTAATGTTTCACCCATAGGGGGAAAAATTTGCAATTGGCTTGAAAATACACAAGATTTTTATGCCTGCAAAGATTGTTTGTAAGAAATTTGACGCAAACACCGAGTAAAATAGAGGATAAGATGACTTTTCAAATTTAAAATAACGCGGTATAAAAGGGAGTTTTCTCCTGTTTTCAAATTTGAGTCCTGTGGGCGGCAACACGCCGCCGTATGTGGGCCCGTAACGTAATTTTTTGCCGTCCGCAACATCACCGCGTAAAATGTTTAGTAGGCTGATTTGTCAGATTTGAGATAGATTTGCACCGTAAGTTGCCCGAAGGCGCACTGCTAGGTGCGTCGAGTGGCAAGTCGGTGCAAAGATGCTCAAATGTGGCAAATTGTTGCCCGGAAAACGAGTAGGGCGGTAAATACTTTACGTGTTTACTGCCCTACCGTTAAAACGCAACATTACAAGGGTGTTGTTATAGCACTAACGTGTCTTCCATGTCCGGGCCCGTGGAGATTAACGCAATCTTCGGGTGCGGATACGTCTTGTCGCTCAGCGCCTGCAAGTCCGCCAAAAATTTCTTGGCGTCCACAGTAAAATCAGCGGCATTTTTCACACGGTCATTGCCTTCAAACATATCAATGTGCGTAATGGCAATTTTGGTGCAGTTGTTAATCATAATCGCACGCGCGGCAGACTTCCATTCAAACTCGCCCACACGGCGCAAGCGTTTACTTACACTGCCAATTTCGTGCCCTTTGGTGTGATAAATTTCCAGTTCTTTCTCGTCAAACATTTCTTTTTCCAACGGGCCCGGACCGACGCGCGTAATATAGGGTTTAAACACCACATATACGTCGCGCACGGACTTGGGGCCCAGTCCGGCCTCGCCCAAAAACGTACTGGCCGTCGTATCGCGCGAGGTAACAAACGGATATTCCCCGTGCAGCAAAGAAAGCTTAATGCCTTGCGTGCCTTCCAGCAAAATATGTCCGCCTTTGTCTAGGCAACCGTTTAACAGTTCAGGCACGTCCTGGATAAAATCTTTTAAAAGCGGCTCGTCCTTGGCAAATTTAATTTCGCGCCGCTCAATGCGCTCTTTAACTGCTTGGCCCAGCCCCGTGCCCACGCTGCCGATTTTGCTCATAAAATGCGCAGCCCCGCGCTCGGCGGCGGTTTGCTCGTCGGTAATCAGCACGGCATACGGGTCAATAATCAAACGGTCTTGGGTTCCGGTTTTTTTCACTTCGTCAAGCAGCCACTCGGTTTTCGTATAAGCACCCGCCCCCAACACCAGTTTGGTTTTAGGGTTTAAAAACCCGGACGGGATATTTTTTAGCGTATAGGAAATACCGTTTTGCACGACGGTGTGCCCCGCGTTGGGGCCGCCCACACGC
This sequence comes from uncultured Elusimicrobium sp., assembly GCA_947170005.1. GTDB lineage: Bacteria > Elusimicrobiota > Elusimicrobia > Elusimicrobiales > Elusimicrobiaceae > Avelusimicrobium. The sequence goes on along the minus strand of CAMVRX010000003.1, from coordinate 18,639 downwards.
ACGCAATAATCGTAATTGCCCTTATAAGAAAGATACGCGGCAATTTTGCCTTTTCCTTCGTCGCCGGCTTGGCCGCCGCAAACTAAATCAATCATATTTTCCCTCCGCAAGTTGGGGCGCAAGGCCCAAATATTTTTCAGCTTCCAACATGTGCAGCTGCATTTTGACGGACGGCGGAACTTCCAGCCCGTCTATAAAATCGGTTAGCGCGGCAGCGGTTAAGTGGCGGCCGCGGGTAAAATCGCGCAACAGCTCGTAGGCGTTTTCACACCCATACGCGCGCAAAACAGTTTGGATAGCCTCCGCGAGTACTTCGGGATGATTTTGCAGTTCTTCCCGCGCTGCCGCCCGGTCAAATGCAATTTTGGACAGTCCCTTGAGCAGTGCCTCATACGCCACCAGCGCGTGCCCAAACGCCACCGGGATGTTGCGCAAAACGGTAGAGTCCGACAAATCCCGCTGCAAGCGCGACACCGGCAGTTTGTTGGCCAAAAAATCCAACAAGGCCGAAGAAAGCTGCAAATTACCCTCGGCATTTTCAAAATCAATCGGGTTTACTTTTTGCGGCATGGTGGACGAGCCCACCTCTCCTTTAACCGCTTGCTGCTTAACAAGCCCGGCGGAAATGTAGTGCCAGGTGTCGCGGCTAAAATCCGTTAAAATCACATTAATGCGGCGGATATTATCAAACAACTCGGCGTAACTGTCGCGGTTATCTACCTGGGTGGTCAGCGGGCTTAAAAAAAGTTTTAATTTACGCCCTTTATTTAGCGCGCTAATTACTTGGCGCGCGGCCTGCGGCCAGTTTACCGCCGCAAATGCCGCAACATGCGCGTTAAAATTTCCTACTGCCCCGCTAAATTTGCACGAAATTTGTTGCTGTTTTAACTGTTTGATTTGCCGCGCCAGGCGCGTTTCAAATACGCGCATTTCTTTGCCAAACGTCGTCGGTACGGCAGGTTGGCCGTGCGTCCGGGCGAGCAAAACTGCGCGGGCTTCTTTGCGTGCCAATTTTAAAAGTTCCTTTTGAATTTTTTCAAGCGCCGGGAGCAACCCTTTGTCTACACCGTCACTTAGCAAAAGCGCATAGGCAACGCTGTTGATATCCTCGCTGGTGAGCGCAAAGTGAATAAGCGGTAAACGGTCTTTTAAGGTAGTTTTTGCCAGTTTCAGGCGTAAGAAATACTCCACGGCTTTTACGTCGTGCCGGGTGGCCGGAATGCTTTTATAACCGGTGGTTTCAATTTGGCGGATGAGTGCCACATCCTGCGCGGATAAATGCCACAGCCCGGCCAAAATTTTTTGTTCAGCCGCGGACAATTTTTTTACACCGGGCAGTTTAAGCCCGCACAACACACCCAGCCACGTAGTTTCCGCACGCACGCGCGCAGCCAACAGGGCATCTTCACCCATTACGGCGGCTAAGGAGGTTAGTTTTTGTGCATAACGCCCGTCCAACGGGCTTAAAGGAGAGATCGTCATACTTTTATTGTACCAATTTGTTATAATAAAGTGTATTTTCAGGTAGGAGGTTGTGAAAATTGCCCCCCGGGGCGTGAATTAAAATTTGAATCTGTTTTTGAAGCCGCACGCAAGGTGCGGCGTGTATGAAAATACGCAAAAGGGTCAAAAACAGCCGAATTAGGCACAAGATAATGGACCTTCGAAACCCATTATTTTGTGCCGAGTGCTTACCGTCTTGTACGGTAGCCACGGCTGTGGTGTTAATCTACCCCTTTTGCAGATTAGCAGGACGGCCGTTTTTGTTATGCTAATCCGGCCATTAAGCAAAAGGAAAAACAAAATGAAAACTGAAAATGTAAACTTGTTAAACAACCCCCTCACCCGGCCTTCGGCCACCCTCTCCCTCCAGGGGCGAGGTAAACAACGGGGTTTTACGCTCATTGAACTGTTGGTAGTAGTACTGATTATCGGCATTTTAGCCGCAGTAGCCGTGCCGCAATACCAAAAAGCCGTCGAAAAAGCGCGATGGACCGAATGGATGAACATCGTAAACGGAATAGAAAAAGAAAGCCAATTGGCCTTTTTAGCAGGAACAATTCCTCCAGACAGCAGTACCGTCTGTAAGGCATTTGAATCTTTTGTGGGAGGAGCATGGAACGGTTCTACCTATAACACAGAAAACTTCGAATTTGCGATACAAGAATGCGGTAACCCAGAAGGGGATTGTGAGTCATATGGAACCAGCCCCTGCATATATATCACAAGCGAACGACGGAATGGCCTCACAAACGGTTATGAGGTGGATATTCTCTTTTTCGCCGATGGGACCAAAATAATTAATGATTGGTCGAGTAATAAATCACATGGAAAGTGGTTATGTGATTTATTAAAAACAAATTATGGTTCTGCATTACATTACTGCGATTAGGTGAGCAATTCAGAAAAGGGCCAGGTAAAAGATTTATCTCTTACCTGGCTGCTCAAACTTAAAATTCAATTAGGCAAAATTTACTTTTGTGCTTATTTAATATCTTGGCTCGTCCACCCGCCGCCAAGCGCCTTGGCCAAATCCACCACCGCATCCAACTCATTCTTGCGCGCCGTGGCCAAGTTCATCTCGGACGATAACAGCGTTTCTTCCACGCTCAGTAGATCCGTCACGCCGATAAGCCCCGCATCCTCTTGCTTTTTGGTCAGCTCATAGCTGCGGCGCATATTGTCAGTCTGCGCCAAGTAAGAGTCATATATTTGGCGATACCGTTGGTTGGAGTTAAGGGCATCCAACGCTTCTTTAAATGCCAGCTGCAAGGTTTTTTGGTAATTAGCCAAAATCTCTTGGTATTTCGCTTCTGCTTGTTTATTTTGTGCGCTGATTTTGCCGCCTTCAAAAATCGGAGCCGTCAGCCCAGCTCCCAAGCTCCACACGCCCGCGCCGCCGCTAAACAAACTCGTTAGCGCGCTGCTGGCGTACCCGGCCGCTGCCGTCAGTGAAATATCGGGGAAATAGGCGGTGCGCGCCACGCCGATATCGGCGTTGGCGGCAATCAAATTTTGCTCAGCCGTCATCACATCCGGGCGGCGTTCTAATAAGTCAGAAGGTAAATCCGCGGGTACATCCGGCACCAGGGTCAGTTCGTTTAAGTGTTTGCCCCGCGTGATTTTTTCTTCTACAATCTCGCGCGGGGATTTACCCAGCAGCACGGCCAATGCCGTTTCCGTTTTAGAAAGCTGCAAGCGCAGGGTGTCTTCTTCCGCTTTGACGCTTTGCATATTGGCTTGCACACGGCGCAAATCTACTTCCGTGGCGTAGCCCGCCTCGTAACGGCTTTGATAAATGCGCACGTTTTCCTGCCGCGCCGCTACAGTTTTTTGGGCAATTTCAATTTGGTTATCCAGCATCAGCATGGTAAAATACTGCTTGGCTACGTCGGCCGTAAGGGTTAAGCGCACGGTGTCGCGCGCGGCCTCGGTAGCTAAAAGCTGGGCACGGGCCGACTCTTTCATCCGGCGGTATTTACCCCACAAATCCAACTCAAACGAAGCCGTCAGCCCCGCCCGGCTTTGCACTTCCCCCGAGCCTGCCGCGTTGCCTTCGCGCCCGGTAGTACCGCCCGCCGAAAGGCTGGGCAATTGGTTGGCCCCGGCAATTGTTACCGCCGCACGCGCTTGGTCCACACGTGCAATAGCGGCCTTCAAATCCCAGTTATATTCAAGGGCCGTGTCTTCCATTTGGTTGAGCACCTCGTCATCAAACATGGTCCACCAGTTTTGCTGGGTGAACACGTTGTAATTTTTAGCATCTGCCCCGGTGGGCAAATCTGCATCCGGGCGTTTATAGTTGGGGCCCAGGGTACATCCGGCAGTGAGCACCGCACAAGCGGTTAGTAAATGGATCAGTTTCATTTGTTCTCCTGTTTATCTTTTCCGGCAAATAATGTAAAGAACCACGGCACAAACATCGGTGCTACGCCCGTGGCAATTAACATCCCGCACACCACGGCCGTACCAATGGAGTGGCGGCTGGCTGCGCCGGCGCCAAAGCTAATGGCCAACGGCACACATCCTAAAATGAAAGCCAATGAGGTCATTACAATCGGGCGAAAACGCAGCAGCGAAGCTTGCAGCGCAGCCTCGGCTTTAGCCATGCCTTGCTCTTTTAACAGCACAGCAAATTCTACAATCAAAATAGCGTTCTTGGCCGCCAAACCGACCAAGGCCACCAGCGCAATTTGAAAGTAAATATCGTTAGACAGCCCGCGCAGCCACGTCCCTAACAAGGCCCCAAACAAAGCAAACGGAACGGCTAGCAGCACGGCCACCGGCAAACTCCATTTTTCATATTGCGCGGCCAAAATAAGGAAGACCACCAGCATCCCCAACATCAAGGCCGAGGCCGAAGAACTGCCCGCCAGTTTTTCCTGGTAAGTAGTACCCGTCCAAGCCAAGGTGAAGCCACTGTCCAAGGTTTCTTTGGCGGTTTCTTCCACCGCGCGGATAGCATCGCCCGAGCTATACCCCGGGGCGGGGCTGGCCATAATTTTGGCCGAAGGGAACACGTTAAACCGCTCCACAATATCCGGTCCTAACGAGGGGGTCAGCGTAACTAAAGAGGACAACGGCACCATCGCCCCGGAATTGGATTTCACGTAAATCCCGCTAATCTGGTCCGGCCGGGCACGATAGTCCCCTTCCGCTTGCATCATTACTTTAAAGCTGCGGCCCATGTACGTAAAATCGTTAATGTACATATTTCCAAACGTACCTTGCAAGGTGGCGTACAGGGCATCTAACGAAACCCCCATGGATTGCGCTTTTACTTCGTCCACCGTAAGCGCATACTGCGGTACCGAGGCCGAGAACGACGAAGACACACTGGTCAGTTCCGGGCGTTTGCGCGCCGCTTCCAAAAATTTATTGAGTTGGGCTGCCAGTTCCGCAGGTCCGCCTTCCGAGCGGTTTTGAATGTATCCCTCAAGCCCGCCGGTAGTACTCATCCCCATAATGGGCGGCGGGTTAAACGGCATGACAAGCGCTTGCGGCACTTGGGTTTGCGCTTTTTGGTACACTTGTTTTACAACCGCGGTGGAAGATTCATTTTCTTTTTTGCGTTCATCCCACGGTTTTAACATCACAAACGAGGCAACCGAGTTGTTTTTCTGTGCGCCGGTGATCATATCATAACCCGCAAAGGTCATCTCTTTTTCCACCTCGGGTAACGATAAGAGCACGTCTTCCATTTCTTTGGAAACTTCGTCACTGGCAGAAAGCGAAGAGGACGGGTCCAACTGCGAGGCTACCATAATAATCCCTTGGTCTTCCGTCGGCAATAAACTGCCGGGCACTATTTTAAACAAACCCCACGTGGCCACAAACAGCACCGCCATGACGAGGCCGGATACCATCCCTTTGTGCAAAATAAAGCTGACCAGTTTGCCGTATTTTTGCGTGAGGTTATCAAACCATTGGTCAAATTTATAAAAGAAACCGTGGGTCGGGCGTTCTTGCTTTTTTAAGAGCAGCACACACAAAGCCGGGGTCAGCGTAAGGGCCACTAAGCCGGAAATCACCACGGAAACCGCAATGGTAATAGCAAACTGTTTGTACATTACCCCCGTTAAACCACCCATAAACGCCACCGGAACGAACACCGAACACAGCACCAGCACAATGGCAACCACCGGGCCGGAAACTTCGTCCATGGCTTTAATAGTAGCTTCGCGCACGGGGAGATTTTCCTCGTGCATAATACGTTCCACGTTTTCAATGACCACAATGGCATCGTCTACCACCATACCAATTGCCAATACAAGCCCAAAGAGTGTAAGCGTGTTAATGGAAAAGCCCATTACTTCCATTCCGGCAAATGCACCAATAATAGACACCGGCACCGCCAAGCACGGAATAAGCGTAGCGCGCCAGTCTTTTAAGAACAGGTATACCACCAAAAACACCAGCACCATGGCTTCAATAAGGGTCTTAATAACCTCTTTAATAGACTCATTGACAAACAGCGTGGTATCATAAGCGGTATCGTAAGCCAGGTCCATTTCCGCCGGGAAGTTTTTGGCGGCTTCTTTTAAATGTTCTTGCACGGCCTTGGCGGTGGCTACTGCGTTAGCACCCGGGGACAAATACACCCCCACCGGCACCGCAGGTTGGCGGTTGAAACTACCGTTAAATTCGTAAGTTTGGCTGCCTAGTTCCACCCGGGCTACATCTTTGAGGCGCAAGGTGGTACCATCCGGGTTTGCGCGCAAAATAATGTTTTCAAATTCTTCTACCGTAGAAAAACGGCCGGGTGCAATAATAGAATAGCTGCGGTCTACTTTTACCGGCATGGGCGCTTGGCCGATTTTACCCGCAGCGCGCTGCGCGTTTTGTGCTTGGACGGCGGAGGCCACATCGGAAATAGACAAGTTGCGCTGGGAGAGCACATCGGGCTTAACCCAAATACGAATGGCGTAGTCGTTAGCGGACATCACCATGGCATCCCCCACCCCTTCAATACGTTTTAAGTCATCTACAATGTTAATTAAAACGTAGTTTCCAATCGTGGTGGTATCGGAACGGCCGGAAGGCGAATAAAACGCAATCATCTGCAAAATAGCAGACGATTTTTTATCCACCGTAACTCCGTATCGGCGCACATCTTCGGGCAGCGTGGCCGTGGCCCCTTGTACCCGGTTGTTGACGTTAATCATGGCTTGGTCGGGGTCGGTGCCTACCTTAAAGTAAACCGTCAGGGCCATATCGCCATTGGCCGAGGAGGTGGAGTTCATATACAGCATATCTTCCACCCCGTTGACTTGCTGCTCTAAGGGGGCCGCTACGGTGTTGGCAATTACCTCAGGGCTGGCGCCGGGGTAACTGGCCGAAACGGCAATGGTAGGCGGGGTTAAATCGGGGTATTGCTCGACGGGTAGATTTTTAATAGACACAATCCCCGCCAGCGTAATTAACAGCGAGATAACAGCCGAAAAAATAGGCCGGTCAATAAAAAATTTAGAGAACATATTTTCCCCCTACTTTCCGGCCGGTTGTTCGGCCGCAGGCTGTGGCAAAGACTGGGTATCCGGCGTTTCCGAATCCGAAATGGCTTGCTCCAACTGGTCCATTTTTTCTTCATCGGCCTTGGGGGCAGTGCGCTCTTGCATAACCGGTACAGAAAAATCCTGCAATTTCACATCCACTTTTTGACCGGGGCGAATGCGCGAAAGGCCTTCACTCACCACCACATCCCCAGCCTTTAACCCTTGGGTAACGATATACATATCGTCCTGCAAATCAGCCTCAATGGGGCGTGCTTCCACGGCATTATTGGCGTCCACTACATATACCAACAGCTCTTTGGCAGTATGCAGCACGGCCGAGGACGGAATTAAAATAGCGTCTTTAAACGTGGCCCCAATCAAATGCACGCGCACAAATTGGCCCGGCATCAACAAGCGGGAGTCACTGGGGTTGGCAAACTCGGCCTTCATGGCAATGCTGGAAGTTTGCGCATTCTCAGAGCTGTCAAAGAAAATAATTTTACCGCGCTGAGGGTAAATTTCTCCATTGGGCAACACCGCTTCCACATAAACAGCCACGTCGTTTACATCTTTATCTTTATATTCCTGCTCCACTTGTTTTTGTTGGCCTACTTTCATATTGCCAAATGCAATTTGCCCCGATAAAAATCCTTGCGAAAGTTGATTAAACTGGCTGCCCGGCATGGAAAATTTTACATACAGCGGGTCAATTTGCACCATATTGGTAAGATAGCCCGATTCGCCCGCCGGGGAAATTAAACTACCTACCGACGGTACCGCTTGCCCTACAATGCCGGAAATGGGTGCTGTTACTTTAGTGTACCCCAAGTTAATTTCGGCCCCTTCTACCGCGGCCTGGGCCACTTTAACGTTGGCTTGAGCCGTTTCGTAAGCAGACAGGGCATTATCATAATCCTGTTGGCTCACCGCGTTGGACTCCCGCAGCGTCTTCATGCGGCGAAAGGTACGCCCGGTGCGTTTTTCTTCCGCTTGCGCTTGGGCCAAGGTTCCCTGGGCTTTTTCCAAGGCTACCTTATATTCGGCATCGTCAATTTGAAACAACTGCGTGCCCGCTTGTACAAACTCCCCTTCGCTGTAGTTGCGGCTTTGCAAAATACCGCCTACTTGGGCCCGGATGACTACTTCCAATGACCCCATCACCTGGGCCGGATATTCAATATTCCACGGCAAATCTTGTTGCAAAACTTTAACAGCCGAAACAATCGGCGCGGCCGCAGTAGCGGCTTCTTGCTTGTGGCAAGCAGCCAAAACAGCTGCTACACATACTAAACCCCATATTGCTTTTTTCATAAATAAAGTGCCTCCTAGCACTGTGTATGAGAAAATTTTATGAAATTGGAAACACTTTGACAACCCACTCCCCTGTAAAAAAAATACTTTTTTTACCAAAAAACCGTATAATATATGTATGAGAAAATTACACGCCCTTTTTATGTTATTATATGCAACCGCCGTATGGACGGGTGCAGTGGTGCTCAATGTAGAAGATTGGCAGCTGCCCGAAGAACCCAAGCCGCAACCGGTGAAAGCCCCCGTTACAAAACCCGTTGCCCGGCCCGTACCTCCCCCGGACGGGAAAGAAATTACCATTAAACTGGGGGCAGCGTACACGCCGGTTTCCAGCACCACAGACAGCAGTGAAATTGCTGTTTTAAAACGCTCGGCTGAGCAACTGCAAAAACGCCTGGCAGGTAAAAGCCGTTTTTACGTAGTATTTAACGCCAATATCAAACCCACGCTCGATACAATTATTGAAATCCCGGAAGGGATCCGCTATGCGCTGGTACGTTTTGGGCAGCCCAACGGCCCGTACCGTCTCTTTTTGTTTGAAGCGGACGCAGACCAAAAACTATTGGCCGTTGCCCAGGACGTAGAGGGGCTGCTCAGTTTAAACCGGATCTACGGCACGTCCTTTGAAGTGACACGAAAAGATTTTACCCAAGCCTTCCCCAAGGTACCGCACAAAGTGTTGCCCAATACCAAAGACAAGAAAACTTACCATGCCTACCAACTGCCCGGTCCGGTGTTTGTGGTATTTGCCGATGAACAGCTGGCCGAACAATTTATGGACGAACCCACATTTACCGATTTTGCCAACCGCTTGCAAGGCAGTGGGATTGTACAAACCGAAGAAGTAGCTCCCGACCCGGAAGAAACGCCCGAGTTGGCCCCGGTAGACACACCCCCGGCACGCCAATCCTTTAAAGAACTGGTGCGCAGCGGCACAATATTTGAACGCATGCGCCGGGCCGAGGAAGAAGAACGCCGGCGCGCATGGGAAGAAATGGAAGGGCCTTGGTTTGGAGGCCCCGCAAGAGATCCGGACGATGCCGTTGGCAATAGCCGCACGCCCGCGCGCGAAAGATCCTACACCGGCCCCAACAAAGGCTCAGCCGGTAAGGGCAAAGCCCAATCCGGGCGCAACAACCGCAACGCGCAGCGCAGTAACGCCGGGCGCAACAGCCGCAACACGCAGCGCAGCAACGGGCGTAACAACCGCAATACGCAGCGCAGTCGTTCCCGCTAGGGTATATAATTTAGTAAAATATAGGTATATGAATTGCGACAATAAAGCCATTTATTTTAGACGCACAGCGCTGCGTAAAATTATAGAAGCGTTTGATAAAGGCACGCTGGAAACCAACGCCTACCGCATTCCTTTTGAAGTCATCCCCCAGGATTCTAAATCCTCGGTACGGTGTTGCATTTATAAAGAACGGGCCGTCTTCCGGGCACGCACGTTAGCCGCTTTGGGCTGCAGCGTGGAAGAGGACGACGAAGCCACCTCTTTAAACGATTACGCCAAAGAAGCCCTTACCCGTACCCATATTCCACAAGTTCCGTTAACGGTCATGGACATTGCCTGCCACGGCTGCCGCAAGGCCCGCCACATGGTTACCGAAGCCTGCCAAGGCTGTCTGGCGCGCCCGTGCCAGCAGGCTTGCAAATTTGGGGCTATCAGTTTTATTGACGGCCGCTCTTTTATTGACGCAGACAAGTGCAAAAACTGCGGGGCCTGTAAACTGGCTTGTCCGTACAACGCCATTACGTTTATCCCGGTCCCGTGCGAACAAGCTTGCCCGGTCAATGCCATTCATAAACGCGAAAACGGCGTAGCCCAAATTGATTTTGATAAATGTATTTCGTGCGGGCACTGTATGGAAGCCTGTCCGTTTGGTGCTATTATGGAGCGCAGCCAACTCATTGACGTGTTGAACCAAATCAAAAAAGGCGCCCCGGTAGTAGCGATGATTGCCCCGTCTATTGTGGGACAGTTTGACTGCACCCTTCCCCAGTTAATTACAGCAATCAAGCAAGCGGGGTTCCCGCTGGTAACCGAAGTAGCCTGCGGGGCCGATATCACCACCGCTAACGAAGCGCGCGAACTGGTAGAGCGCTTGGAAAAGGGCGCACGGTTTATGACCACCTCTTGCTGTTCGGCCTGGATACAAGCGGTAAAGAAACACCTGCCCGCGCTTAAAGAATTTGTATCCAATACCAAAACGCCCGCCGCTTATACCGCCGAGATTGAAAAAAAGAAAGGCCATGTAACGGTATTTATCGGGCCGTGTGTATCTAAACGGGCCGAAGGCATGGAAGACCCCAACATGGATTACGTCATGACGTACGAAGAATTGGGGGCCTTGTTTGATGCTAAAGGCATCAACCCCTCCGCGTGCGAGGAAACGGCTTTAGACCCCAACATCTCCGGCGAAGCCCGCTACTACGGCGTAACCGGCGGCGTAGCCCAAGCGGTAGAAAATGCGATTGCCGGGAAAAAGCCCTTCAAAAAAGCTGCCATTAACGGCCTGGACAAAAAAACCATGGCCCTGCTTAATGCGTATGCCAAAGGCGCAGGCGACTTTCAGCTTTTGGAAGTGATGAACTGCAAAGGCGGCTGCATTGGCGGCCCCTGCACGTTAAAACCGCAAGCACAAGTCATCAAACCCATTAAGGACTTGGTGGAAAAAAGCCCCAAAGTGCCTTGTGCACTCGATGAAAATAAGAAATAAATCTGCAAAACCCCTAGAAACTTGTTCTAGGGGTTTTTACGTTATGCCGTACACTTAAAAAAAGTAATACCCGCTGTAATCGTCGTCTTCTATCTCCTTTCCCAGTGCTTTGCATACCCGTTCCCCAACAGTGCCAGCCGCACCTACAATACAGGCTCGTTTCCCAGCCAACACACTGTCTGCATCGTCCGGTTGCCACATTTTTATAGTATAAGACTGCTCGGAATTACAATATACATATCCGGTCCTTTCTTCATTGGGGAAACAATACCAAGTATCATTGTAAAATTCTGTATATGCGTTCTGTGAGAATCCAGACGGAGGTTCTATTCCCAATTCGTCCCATGAGGGCAAGTCGTCCTCTTCGTTCCAATAATTTCCATGTTCCAGCTTATACAAAGCCAAGGCATCATAAATATGGCGCATCATGGGCAACATTTGGGCGACCCGTGCTTTTTCCACGGCCACCTGGTATTGTGGCACAGCGACGGCCACCAAAATACCAATAATTAACACCACTACTAACAGCTCAATGAGGGTAAACCCCCGTTTGTTCCATTTTTTCATTTGTTGTCTCCTCATATTTTTATTTCAATTTATCCATTTGAGGAACCAACAAAAAACGGCTACCAACGCTCAGTCTATTCTAGTGCCTAAGCGACATAGCCGCGGTTTCCCGCAAGCGGGAAACACTCGGCCCAGTACAACAAAGGGATCAGCTTTATCATACTGTGCCTCAAACGCCTATTTTCGGTCTAGAATAGAACTTGGAAACTTTCCAAGAGCACCGCACCTTCGTACGGTTCCAAAAACAGATTAAATTGTACTGATAGTATAACAAAAAAGCGTACACTTTACAATGTACGCTTTTTAAAATTTTTAGCCTATCTTACCGACGGTGATGATGCGGCGGCCGCGGGGCCGGGCCGTGGTGATGCGGCCGGTAGTGATGGCGGTGCCAGTTAATAGAGCTCCACACCAACCCTCCTACCAACGCCGTACCTAATATCGGGGCCACGTACGAACGCCGATACACGGGCCTTGTTTGTTGGGCTAAGCGGGCTTGCTCCAGGGCCGTTTGCTCCTGTGCTTGCTGGGCCGCATAGGCCGAGTTGGAAGCCGTCAACGTAGCCATAAACGCCTGATATTCCTGGACGTTATAGAACGTTTGCACCAACTGTCCGTTTTGAAAGAGCAAAAACTCGTCGCCGTTTTGGTACACTTGATACTCGGTCCCGTTGGCCACATCCGCCACCGTGCTTAAAAAGGCACCTGCGTTGCGGGCCAAATTTTGCGCCGTTACCGCAATGGACAAGCCGTATTTCTCATTAAACGCCGCAATACCGGCGGGGTTGTCCGCCACGCCCAGTAAGGTTTGCGGCAATTTGAACTCAAAGAGAAATTGGCGGTAATCCTGGTGAGCGCCTCCGTAGCGCACGAGCATATATTCTTTACCGTCTTGTGCGGTCAATACCTGTTCGGCTGCGGGTACCGTATTGATAGCGGCCACCACTTCTTTGCGGGTGCTGCCCGCAAATTGGGCCGCCAACTGGTCAGCCGTATAGGCCAGCACAGCCACGTTACGCTTCGTAGCCTGTGCGCTTAACGTGCCCCCCAGGGCAAACAACAAAACGCCTGCTAGTAATAGTTTTTTCATAAGGGTATAACCCCCTTCTCTCAAAAATTATTGCAACCCGAACGGAAAACCTTATTTGTAATTCATGTATTTTCCGTCGATATCCCGGATAAGTACCGTTCCGGCGGGCGGCCCGCTGGGCGTTAACGGCTGCAGCGCCACGGGTTCCTTTTTGTGCGTATGGCGGTGCGGGCGGCGGTAGCCGTAGCCGGGCCCGCCCACTACAATTCCGCCCCAACTGTTATAATAATAGCGCGGGATGTTATCTTCGGCGTTTGGGACTTGTTGGGCTTGTTCCCAAACGGTTTGTTGTTGCGCTTGTTGCGCCGTCACGGCCGAGTTGGAAGCCGTAATCGCCGCCATAAAGGCGGAAAAATCTTGCGCGTTGGTAAAAGTGCGCGTGAGCAAACCGTTTTCAAACAAATAAAATTCGTTCCCGTTTTGATAGACCCGGTACGTTGCGCTGCGCGCCACATCTTGCACCGTCGTCATAAAAGATTGCGGCATCCGGCGGGCAAATTCCTGCTTGGCCAATGCAAGTGTCAGCTGGTATTTTTTATTCAAAGCCAGCACGCTGGGCATGTTATCCGCCACCCCTAACAGGGGTTGTTGTCCGCTGGACTTAAACACAAAAACGCGGTAGTCTTGGGAAGGTTTCCCGTAACGCACCACGTGATACGGCACCGCATTGGCAGCCGTCACCGTCGCCTCGTAAGCGGGCACGGCACTGGCCGCGCGAACTACGTCGTCGCGGGTTTTCCCGTTAAACCGGGCCGCCAGTTGGCTGGCATTATAGGCAAACACGTCCACACTATCCGCAGATTGTGCAAACAGCGCCCCGGCCACCCCCAATAAAACAGCTAAGCATACTAATTTTTTCATAACAGTAAAACGCACAATCCCGCTTATTTATTGCGTTTATTGGAACTTATTTGATTTCGTCCCGCCGTAATAACTATAGCCCAACTTGGCTTTAATAAGCTCTTGGGCTAAGTTTTTTCCCTGTCCGTTGGTTACATCACACAGCAAGCGGAAATACTTATCGCGCCCGCAGTTGGACAGCGACACGGGCCCCTTTGCCAAAAACTCTTTGGTAAACGCTTTGGCCTGTTGCGCCAATTTTTTCTCGCGCTCGGTTTTGCCTTTGATTTCGGGCGTATCCACACCCAGCACGCGCACGGGTACCTTTTCGCAATACACCGCTAGCGAGCAATTCAAATTGATTTTAAATGTATCCCCGTCGTAAACCGAGGCCACAGACACGTTTTCAAATGCCGCGGGAGTCGGCGTGTTTTCATCTTGCGAAACAGGCTTGCCTTGCTGCTGCATCACGTACAAGATAACAGCCCCAATCAGCGAAGCCCAAAACTTCACTTGTTTTTTGGAATATCCCCGGCTGCGGGAAGAGGTTTTACGTTTGTAAGCCATATTAAGGTACCAATAAGCGCAACACGCGCGGGCTTAGGGTAATTTCCAAATGGCGGGCTGTTTTGCGCGGTTCGCCGTCTATGTGATACAAAATATCCTGCTCGGACTCTATGACCGCACTTTGCACCCGGGCGCTGGCTGTTACGTCAAAAGGCGGCTTTTGCCCCATAAAGAAAAACGGCACCGCAGCGGCCAGCTGCCACTTGGGTTTGTTTTGTACTAGCACCATGTCCAGCTGTCCGTCGGCAATCCCGGCCTGCGGCGCAATAATAAAGTGGCTGCCGTACTGACGGTTGTTGGCAAATACCAAGGTAAGCGGTGCCCAGCGGTGTTCTTTGCCGTTTAGTACCACACGCACCACTGGCGGTTGATACTTAAAAAACATCTGGGCCGCCAAGGTAAAATACGGCACCATACCACGTTTGCCGGTAGCTTTGCCCTGGTTCATAAATTGCCACGCCACGGCGGCCTCAAACCCCACACCGGCCAAATTTAAAAAAGGCTCCCCGTTGGCAAACCCTACATCGCACGGCTGGATAACCGCCTCTTTCAATTTGGACAACACTTGCGGCAACGGGCCCATCAGTCCCAGTTCGCGCGCAAAACCGTTCCCGCTGCCGTGCGGAATAATCCCCAAGGCCGTTTGGCTGTCTATCAGGCCTTTGGCCGTTTCGTTAATCGTTCCGTCCCCGCCAATTGCCACCACCGCTTGGTAGTTTTGCTCAGCCGCTTCTTGCGCCAGTTGGGTGGCATGGCCGGGGCCCTGGGTGATACACAGCTCGGCCGAAGGAAAATCCGCTTGAATATGGGCCCGAACGTCCTCCGGGAACAGCGGCTTATTGCCGCTAACCGGGTTTAAAATAAACCGCATGTTCATAGTTGCTTGAGCCCCTGGGACAGCGTCCCCCCTTGCAACTGCAGCTGGCGCAGCGCCTGGTAAATCCGCTCGTTCTTTAAAATTTGGCAGCCAACGCCGGCTACTTTGCTTCCCACCATTACCAAAAATCCCATAAAAAGCGTAAACAAACACAAATTGATAATCAGGTTAGCCTGTTGCATGGGCAGCAACATAGGGCCTAACTGGGTTTTAATAGTTAAATCTGCAAAATTGACAATAGCCGGGGCACTCCCTCCGCCAATAAACACGCTGTACATCCCGTGCACGGCAAAAAAGATAATAAACAGCCCCGTACAAATGAGCAAATAGCTTAAAATTTTGTACATTTTTACTCCTCCGGGGCTGCGCAGCCCCACGCATAAATAGTATAATTACTATTATACCTTTTAAGTGAGATTTTTGATATGAAAACCAGTACACAAATCCGCAACGGATACTTAAATTTTTTCAAGTCCAAGGGGCTGCCGGTCTTGCCGTCCAGCTCGCTGATCCCGCACTCGGACCCGACTTTGCTCTTTACTTCCGCCGGGATGGTGCAATTTAAAGCCAATTTTTTAGGCATTGATAATTCCCTTAAAAACGCCGCCACTTGCCAAAAATGCGTACGCACCACCGATATTGACAGTGTGGGATTTACCGAGCGGCACTTAACCTTTTTTGAAATGTTGGGTAATTTTTCCTTTGGCGATTATTTTAAAAAAGAAGCCATTGCCTGGGCATGGGAATATCTAACCCAGGTGTTAGGTTTGCCCGCCGAAAAGCTCTACGTCAGCATCTACAAGGGCGGTATTGCCCCGCGCGACGAAGAAGCCTACCAAATTTGGAAACAGTTCGTCCCCGCGGACCACATTTTTGAACTAGGGGAAGCCGATAACTTTTGGACCATGGGCCCCACCGGTCCGTGCGGCCCGTGTTCGGAAATTTATTACGACTTTGGCGACAAAGGCTGCCAAAACCCGCATTGTGACATTACGTGCGACTGCGGGCGCTACGTAGAAATTTGGAATATCGTTTTTGAAAGCTACAACCGCCAGGAAGACGGCACCTTGGCCGCCTTGCCGCACAACAACATTGATACCGGCATGGGCTTGGAGCGCTTGTGCATGGCCATTCAAGGGGCTCAAAACGTCTTTGGAACCGACCTGTTCACTCCGCTGACCGCGCAAGCCCAAAAAGACTTACACATTGAAGGCAAAACGCGCGAAGAAGTAGCCGCCTTGCGCATCATTGCCGACCATGCGCGCAGCTCCAGCTTTTTAATTGCCGAGGGGATTTTGCCTTCCAACGAAGGCCGCGGCTACATTTTGCGCCGCCTCATCCGCCGCGCGGTGCGCTACGCCAAACTCATGGGCAACGATAAGCCGTACTTGTACACCCTGGTCCCCGTGGTGCAACAAATTTTTGCGGGCTTATACCCCGAAATTGACAAAAACGCCGCCCACATTCAGGACGTGCTTAAACAAGAAGAAAAAGCGTTTTTGAAAACCCTGGTTACCGGCGAAGAAAAACTGGCGGAACTCTTAGCCAGCGGCACCAAAACCATTTCCGGTGAAGATGCTTTCCACTTGCACGAAACGTACGGTTTCCCGCTGGAACTCACCCGCGAAATTGCATTAGCCGAAGGGGTAAGCGAGGACGAAAAAGGCTACCAACAAGCCAAACAGTCCGCGCAAGAAAAAAGCCGCAGCTACGCCGACGAATTTAGTAAAGGCAAAGTCATTCTCATGCAAAAGTTGGAAAACTCCTTGCCCGCCACCCGCTTTGTAGGGTACGATACGTTAACCGCGCAAGGCGAAGTGCTAGCCCTACTTAACGAACAATTTGAATTAGTGGATAGTCTAAACGGTAACGGGTTTGCCGTATTTAGCACCACGCCATTCTATGCCGAGTCCGGCGGCCAAATTGGCGACAAGGGCGTTATTTTGGACGGCAACCACCCGCTGGCCCGCGTGCTGGACGTACAAAAACCGTTGGGCAAAATTTTCTTACACCAAGTAAACGGTACGCTGAAAAAAGGCCAGTTACTTACGCTAAGCGTAGATGCCGATTTGCGCAAACGCTGCCGGGCCAACCATAGCGCCATTCACTTAATCAACGCCGCGCTGCGCCAAGTGTTCGGGCCAACCGTGCACCAAAGCGGTTCTTACGTATCGCCGGAGCGCTTCCGCTTTGACTATACACTTTCCAAAACGCCGTCACAAGATGAACTAAACAAAGCCTGGGCCATTGCCAATAAGGCCGCACAAGACGGGCTGCCCGTTACGTGTCAAACCCGCCCCTTGGCCGATGCCGAAAAGTTGGGCGCCGTTACGCTACTGGGCGAGACGTATGCCGACCCGGCCCGCTTTGTGCTCATGGGCGGCAGCTTTGAGCATCCGCAAGACAAATACAGCTTGGAACTGTGCGCGGGCACCCATGTAGCCAACACGGCCGAAGTGATAACCGTTTTAGTGCTTAAAGAAGGCTCCGTCTCTGCCGGGGTGCGCCGCATTGAAGGCGTAGCCGGCCCGGCCGCGCTGGACTATTTAAAGGAAGTCAACCGCCAGGCCGAAACACTGGCCGCGCGCTTAGTCGTTCCGGCTAAAGACGTGTTTACACGTGTCAACACAATCATGGACGAGCTCAAAGAAGTCAAACGCAACTACGAAACCTTCCGCCAAAAAACCTTAGCGGCGGGCGGCGTAAATGAAATGAGTTTCACCTTGAAAAACGGCACAACCGTTATTTTGCGCAAAGCCGACGAGGCCCAACCCAAAGAGCTGCGCAACATCGCCGATACCTTGGCGCAAAAGCAAAAACAAGCATTGGTCATCGTTACGTGCGATCACGACGGCAAACGCTCGTTTGTAGTCAAAATGGCGGGCAAACTGCCCAATACGGACGCCGTAACCGTGGCCAAAGAATTAGCCACCCGCTTAAACGGCCGTGCCGGCGGACGTCCCGATTTTGCTCAAGGCGGCGGCGAAGCCAAAGAGCCCATGGAAAAGTTGTTGGGCACTTTGGCAGCGTAAGTAAAAATTCCTATAAAAACGGGTGGTCAAAAGCCACCCGTTACTATTTTGCGCTGTATTTAATTTTGTTGCACGTAACAAGGGTTAGCTCCACATACAACGGAACATTGTACTCCAAAACATTGAATATTACGTGTTAAAATCTCCTCAAGACCATCATAATTTAATTGCAAAAAATAAGGACTCTTGTCCGTATCACCGCCGATAACTCGGTTCGCATAAATATAATCACCATCTATACCATATTGCCAATCTTTCGTATTAAAACATTTTGCATCTATGCATTCATCCGTTAAAATTTCGCCCGGCATTTCAATATCTAAAACATTGAAATCCATGCAATCCTCCCGAGTAGACGAAAGCAAACATACTTGATGGGCTTTATAAAAATTATTCAACATCAATACTGCTTCGGCCACACGACTTTTTTCCACTGCTTTTTGGTATTGCGGCACCGCCACCGCCGCCAAAATACCAATAATCAGCACCACCACTAGCAGTTCTATTAGCGTAAATGCCCGCTGTTTACCTCGCCCCCGGAGGGAGAGGGTGGCCGAAGGCCGGGTGAGGGGGTCCCTCTTATTTTTCAATAATTCTTTTTTCATGTCATTTCTCCTTGTACAGATTTAGTTTCAAT
>CAMVRX010000002.1 GCA_947170005.1 uncultured Elusimicrobium sp. | reverse complement strand
GCGTGCGTGCGTTTTGCCCGTGCTGATGCCTACTTCGGCCCCAAAGCCGTAGCGTTGCCCGTCGGCAAAGCGCGTAGAAGCGTTGTGATACACCCCGGCACTGTCCACCTGGTTTAAAAATTGTTCGGCTTCTTGCTCGTCGGCAGTTACAATGGCGTCCGTATGGTGCGAGCCGTAAGTATTGATGTGGGTGATGGCGGCTTGTGCGTTGGGAACGAATTTGACGGAAAGTTTTTTCTCGCCATATTCCGTGTGCCAATTTTCCACGTCGCCCGTGACCGGAGCTAGCGCGGCTACTTGCGCGTTACCGTATAAGGTAACACCGTTTTGAATGAGGGCTTGTAACAAGGTTTGTTGGTGGGCGCGCGGCCAATTTTCGTCTATAAGCAAAGTTTCCAGCGCGTTGCACGCCGCCGGATACTGCGTTTTGGCATCCACGGCCAGTTGGCACGCCATGTGAAGATTGGCCGAGCGAGCAATATAGAGGTGGCACACCCCGTCGGCATGACCTAAGACCGGGATGCGGGTGTTGGCTTTGACGTAAGCCAAAAGCCCGTTGCCGCCACGCGGGATAATCAAATCAATATACGCGTCTTGCGCAAGCATTTGTGCTGACTCTTCGCGCGAAGTAAGCAGCGCAAACGCACCCGCCGGATAACCCGGCACCGTAGCAAGTGCTTGCAAAATAGTTTGCATAAGCACGGTGTTGGTATGCAAAGACTCTTTGCCGCCTTTAAGCAATGCGGCATTGCCGGACTTTACTGCCAGCGCACAAATTTGCACCAAAGCGTCCGGCCGCGCTTCAAAAATAATTCCCAACACCCCGATGGGGCACGAAATTTTTTGTAAAACAAGTTCCTCGTCCAGTTCTGTTTCGTCTTGCACCACACCCACCGGGTCCGGCAAGGCCACCAGTTCTTCCAGGCCGCGCACCGCGGTTTGCAATTTTTCGGGCGTTAGTTTGAGACGTTCGTACAAAGAGCTTTTCATCCGGCCGGCGGTAACCTCGGTTTGAGCAGCTTGTAAGTCAAGCGCGTTGGCCTGTAAAATTTCTGCGCTGCGCGCACGCAAGGCCTGCGCCATGGCACGCAACGCCCGGTTCTTTGCCGCGGCACTTAACGTGGCGGTTACAAACGAGGCCTGCTTGGCCGCTTGGGCGAGCTGGGTGACGTTCATAGAAGGACTATATTGTCCCGATGGACAACCTCATCATAATTTTTAGAGCCGATTTTGCCAGTAATTTCTGCTGACGAACAGCCTGCCAGTTTGGCACATTCCTGGCTGGAGTAATTGGTAAGCCCGCGGGCAATTTCACGGTCTTGTTCGTCTAAAATGGAAATGGCGTCGCCGCGTTCAAACTCGCCCGCGACCCCCGTTACCCCTACCGGCAAGAGGGAAGAACCTTTCTGCGTAAGGGCTTTGGCGGCCCCGGCATTGACCCGCACGCCGCCCGACACGTTGGTGGCATATGCAAGCCACAATTTTTTGCTGGGCAAATTGCCCGTCGGCAAAAAGAGGGTACCTTGATAATGTGGCCCCCACAACGCACTCACGGCACCGGCTTGTTTGCCATAGGCAATCACCATAGCGGCCCCGCAACGCGTTACAATTTTGGCGGCTTCCAGCTTGGTCTTCATGCCGCCGCGCCCGCGGGAAGAAGCACAAAACCCCAACGCTTCAATTTGCGGGGTAATTTTGCGCACGACGTCCAAACGTTGGGCAGTTTTGTCCTTGCGCGGGTCGGCATTGTACAGGCCGTGAACGTCACTTAAAATGCACAGTAAATCCCCGTCCAAACCGCTGGTAACCAACGCAGCCAGTTTGTCATTATCACGAAAGCACACCTTCACCCCTTTGTCTTTATAACCGCGCAATTCGTCCACAGAAACAGTATCGTTTTGGTTAATCACCGGGATGCACCCCAACTCCAACAAGCGGTTTAAAGTGCTGCGCACACTTAAGTACCGCGCACGGTGGGCAAAATCGTCTTCCGTCAACAGGACCTGAGCCGCGGTAACACCCAGCTGTTTGAAGCCTTGTTCGTAAAACTTCATCAGGCTAATTTGGCCCACGGCCGCACAGGCTTGTTTGAGCGACACCCCGTCCACTTGTGCCAAACCTAAAATGCGTTTGCCCATCCCTACCGCACCGGAAGTAACTACTAAAATTTCCTTTCCCTGGGCGTGTAGCGCGGCTAAATCTTCCAAAAAAGAATACAGGCGCGAAAGGGCCAGCTCACCCGTTTGAGTGCTTAGGGCATTGGTGCCAAACTTAAAGACAATGCGTTTGGATTTTTTTAAGAGTTCGCACGGGGTCATAGCGTGTCCTCTTTGCATGAAGATTGTTCACAAGTGGTGCGAAAAGCACACTGCGCGCAGTGGGCTGGGTTGGGCGAAAAATCGCCGGCTTCAATTTTTTTGCCCACTTCTATAAAGGTATCTAAAATTTTTTGTTCATCAAAGGCGTCAAACGGCGCGCTTTGCGTTTGGTTAAAGGCTGTAAAATAGTAGGTCACTTTGCCTTTTTTCATATTCCACGCACGCCGGGCCCCCACGGAGTAAATCCCTAACTGAAGCGAGTCCGTCACCGGCTGGGACAAATCCATATCCGTCCCGGTTTTGTAGTCAATCACTTCCCAGCTGCCGTCCGGGTGTTTATCAATACGGTCAATTTTACCGCGAAACGTCCAGCCCTCATATTCAAAAATAAATTCGCGCTCGGTACTGTCTACGGTGGTTTTGCGCTGGTACTCGGCCTGGGCGTAATCTTCCATCATTTTTTTGCCCTTTAAATACCACTCCATTTGCTCGGCTGCGCTGGCGTACCCGGCCCCCAGCCAGCAATCATCGTAATAGGCAAGCAATTCGGACGGGTCATTACTCACGGCATGGTAAGCCTCCAGCGCGCGGTGAATAGACACCCCCAACGAAGACGCGGGCGTAAGGCCTTCGCGCTTATCTTCCATATATTTGTATTTATAGAGAAGCGGACACTCTTTGTAGGTTTTAATTTTGGAGTAGTTTAGTTCGTGCACGTCACTATACATGCTCAGGCTCCTGCGTGTGGCGGATAAACCGAACCAGCGTGTCGCCGTATTTTTCGGTACGGAACACTTCTAACCCTGCCGGAATATTAAAGACTTCGGTCTTGTGCGTTTGGATGACGAGCAGCCCCCCGGGAGCCAACAACCGGGCATCCGCCACGTTTTGTAAAGACGGCTCAGAAAAGGAGAGCATTTTATTGTTAATATCGCGGTAGGGCGGGCCCATAAAAATAATGTCATAGCCGTCATTGTCGCTGTAGGCGAGCAACCAGTCCAACGGTTTTAAAATATCCCCACGCAGCACTTTGGCGCGCTCTTCAAACCCTAAATGCACCAAATTGCGGTGAATGTTCTTGATACAGGCGGGTTCTTTTTCCACCATCACCGCTTTAAGCGCCCCGCGGCTGAGTGCCTCCAAAGATACGTTGCCTGTACCGGCAAATAAATCCAAAAATTTGGCCCCAGTAATACGCGGACGCAGAATATCAAACAAGGACTGTTTCATCCGGTCCGAGATGGGTTTAACGGGCAAGTTTTTAGACACTGAGAATATTCGCCTTCCGCGGGCAGTTCCTGCAATAATACGCATAAAACTCCTATAATTGAGCAATGCCTTCTTTAAGGGCGTAGCGCACCAGTTCGGCCTGTTTATGGATGCCCAACTTGCGCATAATGTTATTGCGGTGCACGTGAATGGTGTTTAGAGAAAGCGTAAAATGCTTGGCAATTTGCTTGCTGCTGTAGCCTTCGGCAATAAGCTGCAAAATTTCTTTTTCTTTATTGGTTAGGTGCCGGTTGTCTTTTTTGGGGGCTTGTTTTTCCAAAAAACCTTGCACTAAGAATTTAGAAATTTTACCGCCAAAATAAAACCGTCCGGCGGCTACTTCGCGCACAGCTTCGAGCAGTTCCTCGGCATTGGCCACCTTGATGACGAACCCGCGCGCACCGGCTTTGACGGCTTTTTCTACGGAGACGCGGTCATCATACATACTTAATATAAGTACCTTGGCGTTGCGGTCCAAACGGGTCAGTTTGGCAACGGCTTCCACTCCGTTTAACAGGGGCATGGAAATATCCACAATATAGACATCAGCCGGGTGTTTCTTAGCCAAATCCAACAGTTCTTTGCCGTTAGAAACTTCACCCACTACTTTAAACTCGTCGGGGCAAGTTTCCAACATCATGCGTACCCCTTGGCGTACCAACACATGGTCATCTGCTAATACAATGTTTATCATTGGTTTTCCTCATATACAACGCAGGGAAAGACCGCGTGAATTTGCGTGCCTTTGCCCGGCGCACTTACAATTTTTAGTTGCCCGCCTACCAGGCGAACACTGTCTTGCATGGAGCGCAGCCCCACATGGTGAATAGAACTGCGTTTGGCAGGAATAAAACCTACCCCGTTGTCCTCCACCGTTATAAAAAGATCTTCTTTCACCCGCTTTAATTGTACTTTCACGCGGGTAGCCTGGGCGTGTTTCACCACGTTACTCAGTGCCTCTTGCACCAGGCGATAAAGCAAAATTTTAACCCGGTCCGAGATGCCTTTCTCGCGCATGGTAGTGGGACAGATAAATCGGTGCGACAGCCGCCCCAGGCCGCATACGTCTTTAATCAGCTCTTCCACGCTGCCGCGTAAGGCTCCGTCGGTATCTAAGCTGGGGGGCCGCAGCGTAACAATGATGTTGCGCAAGCGCTGCATACTTTCTTGGGTTTGCACTTGTAAGCGGTCCAAATCTTTAAGGGCCTGGCGGTTGTTGCCCTTTTTGACACTTTGTTTGGCTAAATTAAGCAAGGCCGCCAGCATCACACAGGCGGTGCCAACCTCGTCATGCAAGGCTTTGGCTACCTCGCGCTTTTCCGTTTCGCGCGCGGCCAGTAAAAGTTGGGCAAAAGTCTTGGGGGCCGAACCGTCGTGCAACGTCTGCACCCCGGTTTGAGGGGTGTTTTGCCAGGTGGAAATATTTTGTGTAGCACTAAGCACTTCGTCCACTTGTCCATCCTTACTGATAAGCGGTAACAAGGTGGTGCGGTAGACGGAGGTTTCCAACTGCCACTCGTAATGAGCAACCCCCCCTTGGCCAAACACCCGGCGCAGCTGGCTTGCGTGCAAGCCGGCAGGCTCGGTCAACAAGCGGACCAATCCCCCGTCGGGCGCCACACACACTTGGGCACCGGGGGTATGCGCTTGAAAAAGTAAAACCGTATGAACCCTTGGCGGTAAAAATAGCGACGGATCTTGCCCAGCGCAGAGCTGCCTTGTGTTACACTTATCAATTTTACGAGGACCGGAGCAAGAACAACCGCCTTTTCCCGCTTGGGCGGAAACTGGCTTAGAACACATAATCTGCCTCTAACATTATTGTACTATAATTTAACTATTTTTGGCTATGGAAGAAATCCTACAAAACAAAAAAATTTTGTAGAATAGAAAATGTAGGACCACAATTTGATTCTGTTTTTGGAACCGTTTAAGAAACGGAGTGTTTGCGCAAGCAGATCCTTATCGCGTCCAAAAATGGCCCATTAAGGCAAAAAATACAAAGGGGTTGCTCCCAGCGTGTTTTTTGCCGAATGTATCGTTTCGTGCGATATTACGGCTATTTTGTGACAAGACTGCGATAAGGCTTGGCATATTGTAGCCGTTTTATTGTTCCTTAACAGGTCAATAAAAAATAAGGAGAACACACATGAAAACGAGAAATACCCGGCGGGGTTTCACGCAAAGTTGTCTTCCCAAAGGCTTTACTTTAATAGAGCTTTTGGTGGTGGTGCTGATTATTGGTATTTTGGCAGCCGTAGCCGTGCCACAGTACCAAAAAGCCGTCAATAAAAGCCGAATGGCTGAAGCCAAAACATTGATAAAGGCCCTGTCCGATGCGCAAGATGTATACGCCCTTTCTCATAATGATTGTGGCACACGCAACATAAACGACCTAGACATTAGTTTTGAGACAATTTCGCAGGACGGAGCGCATATCTATACTAACTACTGGGATATTTATATCAATGATTGTTTGGATGCTCCGGATGAAGGGCGTACAGGAAATTGTTGTAACTATGAATTGTACGATAATGCTGGCTCCATGATCGCTGTGTATAATGGAAATGCATTTGATTCGACCCCCCGTGGAGTATTGTATGATACCACACAAGATGCCCTAAAATACGGAGGTCAAAAACCGGAAGGAGAAAATTACTGGGTTTTTTAGCCATACAAACCTGTAGTAGGCCCGCACATAGGTGGGCCTTTAATTTTCTATTTTTCGTGCATCCCATGCAAACATCACCGTACAAAACTGCCAGTGGGCTGATTTTTCAATTTAGCACCGGAGAAAATAATCAGTACCCTGATTTGGCAAAATCAAACCAGTTTGTGCCGTAAGTTGAGCGCGGCGTACGTATTGCGGACGGCGCAAAGCGCCGCAAGTACGCGAGTGAAAGTCGGCACAAAATGGGAAGATTTTGGCAAATTGTTGGTCCACGTACAAATCCATTTCGCGCCCAAGTTTTATATAATAAAGATATATGGCCCGTAAGCGCAAACCTTTGTATAAATCCCCCCTCTTTATCGCCGCCCTCCTGGCGGCCCTGGCCGTGCTCATCCTAGCTGCAGCCGTATTTATGCGCTATATCCTATCCGGCCTGCCGCCCGTGTATGAAATGGAAGAATATACTCCCTCCCTCACTACCAAAGTGTATGACCGCAATAACGAGCTTATCCATGAGTTTTCCATTGAAAAACGTATGATGGTCCCCTTGGAAGAGATCCCGGTAGATTTGCAAAATGCCGTGGTAGCCATGGAGGACCGCAATTTCTTTTCGCACCCGGGGTTTTCGCTGCGCGGCATTGGGCGCGCTTTGCTTAACGACGTGGTACACCGCCAAGCCAAGCAAGGAGCTTCCACACTTACGCAACAGCTTTCCCGCGGGGTATTTTTAACACAAGAGAAAAAACTCATCCGCAAAATACGCGAGATTATTTTGGCTATCCAAATTGAACACCAGTTTAGTAAGCGCGAAATTTTACAGCTTTATTTAAACCAAATTTACTTGGGCAGCGGTTCGTACGGGGTAAAAGCGGCCGCCAAAAAATATTTTGACAAAGAACTAGACGAGCTGACTACCGGCGAGGCTGCCCTGCTAGTCGGGCTTATCCCCGCCCCGGGGCGCTATAACCCGTTTGCCAACCCGGACTTGGCCCGCCAGCGCCGCAACCTGGTGCTGGACGTCATGCACGCGCAGAACTATATTTCCGACGAAGAACTGGCCGCCGCCAAAGCAGAACCCATGCCCGTTAAACCGCCGCAAGCGGAAGAAAACAAGCCGGGCCGCTACTTTATTGAGCACGTCCGCCGTATGTTGGAACCTAAATACGGGATGGAAACTTTGTGGAAAGCCGGACTCAACATCTACACCACCATTGATATCAAACAACAGCAACTGGCTGAAGAAATTATGAATAAGTGGCTGACCGACTTTGACGAACAGGTGGCCAAAGGGCTGGGTATTGAGTTTGACCCCAATGACAGCGAGGCTGAAGCCGCCCAACCTACCGAGCAGGACACAGCCCAAGCCCCGGCGGAAAAGGCCCCGCGTTTGCAAGGTGCCTTTATGGTGCGCGACGTTAAATCCGGCGCGGTGCGCGTACTGATTGGCGGGCGTGAATATGACCAAAGCAAATTTAACCGCGCCACCCAAGCCAAACGCCAGCCGGGTTCTTCTTTCAAACCGTACGTGTGGATGGCCGCTTTGCAAAAAGGCTATACCCCCGCCACGTTGGTCAAAGACCTGACCACCATGTTTTATTATGACGGAAAAAATTGGCACGCATTTGATGAAAATGCGGATTTGTACTCACTTGATTTAGCCAAACAGTCCTTTATTGCCAGCAAAGATTTTAACGTATGGGTCCCGCAAAACTACGGCGGAAAAAGCGAAGGATGGATTACACTGCGAAAAGGACTTGAAAAATCCAAAAATTTGGTAGCCGTTAACTTAATTGATGCGGTAGGTATTTTGGACGTCATCCGCGTGGCGCGTAAAGCGGGGATTACCGCTAATCTGCCGCGGGTGCCGGCCCTGGCATTGGGGGTAAGCGTGCTGCAAATGGACGAACATTTGGCCGCGTTAACTACGTTTGCCAACGGCGGCATTCATACGGATAACTATTATATTGAACGGGTAGAAGATTCCAACGGGCGTATTTTAGAGCAACATATCCCCCTGGAACAAGCCCAGTTTACGCCGCAAAACTCGTATTTGCTCATCAACATGATGAAAGGGGTCGTACAAAACGGCAGCGGGGCATACGTAAACCGTTTAGGCCGCCCGATTGCCGGCAAAACCGGTACCACCCAAAGCCACCGCGATATGTGGTTTGTAGGCATGACGCCCCGCACGGCAGCGGCCGCGTGGATGGGATATGATGATGATACGTCCCACGAAGACGGTGCTAAATTTACCGGCAGCACAACCGCCCGTTGGTGGACCGCAATTATGGAACAAATTTTAAAGGACGAGCCGAACGAAGATTTTGCCGTGCCGGAAGGAATTTCTTTTGCCTATATCAACCCGCTAACCGGTAAATTAGCCACCCCGGCGGTACGTAACAAGATGTTGGAGGCCTTTATCTCGGGCACGGAACCGCAAAGTTTTTAGCAGGATATGAATAAAAAATCTCCGGTTTTTACGCACTACTACGGGCTGCCCAACGGGGCGGCCCAAGCGTATTTTGTGTGTAAGCATTTACTGCCCGGCAAACAGCCGCTTGTGTTTGTTTCCAACGCAGATTTAGATGATTTTGACCATGCTGCCCTCGCTTTTGCCCCGGAGGGGACACGGCTGCTTTCTTTCCCGGCCACCGATACCGGGCAAATGTATTTTTTGTACCAGTTACTGCAAAAAGCCCCGGGGCCAATGCTGGTGAGTGCTTCGTACGAAGCCCTGCAAACCCCGCTGCCCCGCGCGCAAGATTTTCAAACACGCACCCATATTTTCCGCCGTGGGGATACCCTGCGACGCAGCGAAGTGTTGGATTTGTTAGAAACAGCGGGCTATACGCGTGACGATTACGCCGAAACCCCCGGACAATATGCTGCCCGCGGCAGCGTAGTAGATGTTTTCTGCTTGCACCGGCCGGAACCGCTGCGGTTGTATTTCTCGGGCAATCACCTGGATTCTATTAGTGCTTTTGATGTGGACAGCCACAACACGCAAGCCGCCGTGGACGAGGCCCTCATTTTACCGCTGGCGTTTGAAGAAAAACCTTGCACGCTGGCTGACTTTTTACCCCATGCTTATTATTTATTTGACCAACCCGCCGCCGATTTTAACCTTTTCCCCTATGCTACCTATGCAATTACTTCCCTGTTGCCCGGTGCCAATGCGGTGGATTGCCGCTTAAGGGCTAATTTGGCCTTTGGGGGAAACACCCAACTGCTGGTGCAAGAAGTGCAACGGCTGCGCACGCAGCAGATGCACGTACGCATTAGCTGCTTAAACCGCGGGGAACTGGACCGCCTGAGCGACCTGCTGGATGCGTACCCTGTTTTTAGACAAGTGCAATTTCAAATCTCCCCCCTTACCCAAGGGTTCATAGATGAAAATAATAAAGTTGCATTTATTACTTCCAACGAAATTTTAAACCGCCGTTTTAGCACCGCACGCGTACTCAAACGCCTGGATGTGCAACAAGCCAAACGGGTGCGTTTTAAAGAACTGCAACCCGGGGATTATATCGTCCACCGGGACTACGGCATCGGCCGTTACCTGGGCTTGGAAGTGATGAACCAGCCCGAAAACCCAACCGATTGCTTAAAAATTGAATACCGCCGCGGCAGCCGCTTATACGTGCCCATGTATGACTTTAAAAAAGTACAAAAATATATTTCAGCCGGCGGCAAACGCCCCACCCTGGCCGTATTGGGTGGTGCCACGTGGAAAGAGGTAAAACAGCGCGTCAAAGAAGAGGCGCAAAAAGCTGCCAAAGAAATTTTAAAACTGGAAGCCCAGCGCCAGGCCGCCGGCGCACCCGTAATTACCGGGGACCTGCGCATGGAACAGGAGTTTGCCGATTCGTTCCCTTATACATTGACCCCCGGACAGCAGCAAGCTATCACGGATACCTTGCACGATTTGGACCTACCTAAGCCCATGGACCGCGTGCTGGTGGGAGATGTGGGCTTTGGCAAGACCGAAGTGGCCATGCGGGCTGCCTTAAAAGTGGCTTTGTCCGGCAAACAAGTGATGGTGCTGGTCCCCACCACTATTTTAGCGGACCAACACTATAAGACGTTTACCAAACGCATGGCCGGCTTCCCGGTGAATGTGCAAATGCTGTGCCGTTTTCAAACCAAAGCCCAACAAAAAGAAGTAATCGGCCAACTTAAAAACGGCCTGTGCGACATTATTATCGGCACGCACCGGCTGCTTAGTAAAGACATTGCATTTAAAGAGCTGGGCCTGGTGATTATAGACGAGGAACATCGCTTTGGGGTGCGCCAAAAGGAAAAAATCCGCGCGCTAAGTGCGGGGGTGCACTGTCTGATGCTAAGCGCTACCCCTATTCCGCGTACCTTAAACCAGTCACTCTCTTCGCTGCGGGATATTTCACTCATTGACACCCCGCCTCGCGGCCGGACCCCCATTAAAACCGTAGTGGCCGCGTGGGATGACCAACTGGCGGCCGCTGCTATTAACCAGGAACTGGCCCGCAACGGCCAAGTGTATTATGTATATAATTCGGTGCGGGACATGCAAGAGCGGCTAGACTTTTTGCGCAAACTGGTACCGCAAGCCCGCATTTGCATGGCGCACGGCCAAATGAAAGAAAAAGAGCTGGAACAGACCTTATGGGACTTTAACCAAGGTCAGTATGATGTGCTGCTAGCCTCTACCATTATTGAGTCGGGCATTGATATTACCAATGCCAATACCCTTATTGTAGAAGATGCGCAAAACTTCGGCTTGGCCCAACTTTACCAACTGCGCGGACGGATCGGCCGGGGCGACCAAAAAGCCTATTGCTACCTCTTTCACCCGGATTGGCTGTTTAAGCAAACCTCGCAGCCGGACAACAACTATGCCGAGCTTTCTGCCGTGTATTGGAACCCTAAACCCGCTAAAGACCCCACCGCGGATGCCAAAGAACGATTGGCCGCTTTGATGGAATTTGGGGAACTGGGCAGCGGGTTTCGCTTAGCGCTTCGGGATATGGAAATCCGCGGGGCCGGGGAACTGCTGGGAGTTAAACAACACGGCGATGTGAACGAGGTGGGGCTAAGTTTATATTGTGACTTGGTAGCCGCCGAAGTAAAAAAACTAAAGGGTCAGCCCGTAGCGCGCGCACTGCAAGCCAAAATCAATTTGCCGCTGCCCGCATTCATCCCACCCGACTATCTGCCCGATGAAGCCGAGCGCCTAAAAACATACAAAGAGCTGATGGGGGCCGACCCGGCCCAAACCACCGCCGTACTGGAACGTTTGGCAGACCAATGCGGCCCGGTGCCGGATGAAATTAAAAACTTAACACACCTAATGGCACTTTCCCGCCAGGCGGGCCAATTAAATATCTATCAGCTGGATTGGACACACCCGGGCTTGGAACTTTCTTTTACCCGCCATGCCCCACTGCCGCCGGATTTGCCCGCGCAACTGCTGCTTCACTACGGCCCGCAACGGGTACAGTTCTTGCAATCTAAAAACAACTACGGGCTGCGTGTAGCTTGTTCGCCCCGGGAAAACCCGCTCTTGTTTGCACAACAAACCCTTTCGTTTTTGGGCAGCCTCTTAGGCCCTAAAAATGATATAGTATAGATATGAGATACCTCCCGTTTTTATTTGTAGGCGCCCTACTGCTGGTCTCTTGCCAGGATAAAACCGCTACCACCGATGCTGATGAGGCCGCCGCCCGTATCGGCACGGTAACCATCACGCAAGAGGACGTGCAAAACGGGCTTAATTTGTTGGGTGCCCAAGACCGTGCCTTCGCCCAAACTGATATCGGCCGGCAAAATTTACTGCAAATTTTAACCCGGGAAAAGCTTATTTTACAAGATGCGTTGGCCCAAAGTTTAGACCAAGATAAAGGCTACCAGCAACTTTTAGCCCAAAAACGCGCCGAACTGGACGCGGCCTACCAAGCCTACAGTGACGAAATGCTGGTGCGGCTGTGGTATGAACAAAAAGCCAAAACCGTAGAACCCACAGAAAAAGAGGTAAAAGACTATTTTGAGAAATATCCCTACGAAATGACCCTTAAACAAATCATTATAGACAATGCCCAAACGGCCGAGCAGGTGCTGCGCACGTTAAAATCGTCCCCCGGCAAGTGGAAAGACATGGCCCGCCAATACTCGGTAGCGCCGGAAAGTTTGCAAACCCTTACCTTTATGCCCGGGGAATATTTAACCAGTTTAGAGGTCATTGCCGCCAATTCCCCCACCGGCAAAGTGCAAGGGTTCTTTAAAACCCCGCAAGGATTTCATATAATAATGAAAACAGCCGAAAAACGGCTTTCTTTTAAAGAAGCCGGACCGCGCATCAAACAGGTGCTTATCAACCAAAAGTTGGACCAGCTGCTTGATACGCTTAAAACTAAGTATGAGGTTATTATTTATGACAAAAATGAATAGTGTATGTGCCGCCCTGCTCGTGGCCGTTTTAAGTGTAGGCGCCCAGGGTAAAGTGTTGGAATCTTCCGTTGCTACGGTAAACGGCAAACCGGTGCTAGCTTCGGAGTATGATGCTTATTTGCAAAGCGTGGTGGAAACCTACCAAGTCAACGCCCCACAATTTTTAGAACGCCCCTACGCCAAGGATATTTTGGGCAAAGAAGTGCTCAAAGATTTAATTTCCAAGGAATTGGTGTACCAGGCAGCCGAGGAAGCCAAAATTACAGTCAAAGACTCGGAACTGGACGAAGGACTGAGTGAAATTAAATCCCGCTTTGCCGTAGACGAAAAAACCGGCCAGCCTGACCCCAAAGGCGCCGAAAAACGCTTTAACGAAGCCCTTAAAAAACAAGGAATGACGCTCAAAACCTACAAGGCTAAACTCTCCCGCGAAATTGCCTCGCGCAAACTGATGGAGCAGGAATTGCAAAAATCCATTAAACCGGTGGAAGAAGCCGATGCCAAAGCCTTGTATGACGACGTGCAGGCCGTCCTTAAAAACAACACCAAAAAATTAAAAGCCATGGAGCAAGAAAACCCGCAACACTTGCAAGAAGTACAAGCGATTGCCGCTAAATTAAAACAGCTCTCGGCCGAACAGGTGCGCATCGGGCACATCTACCTGGCTACTACCAAAGACATGAGCGAGGCCGACAAAAAAGCCAAAGAAGAATTAGCTAAAAAAATCAAAAAAGAAATTGATAACGGCATGGATTTTTCTACCGCGGTTAAAAACTACACCGAAGACCAACAAGCTTTGGCCTCCGGCGGGGATATGATTTTGGTCAAAGGCATTGCCCCCAAAGAAATTGATGCTAAAGCGTTTACGCTGGCTGTGGGTAAAGTAAGCGACCCGATTAAAACCGACCTGGGCTACCACATTATTAAGGTAAAAGAAAAACGGGCCGAACGCACCATTGGGTTTGACGAAATCAAAAACGATTTAGGCCAATATTTAGCCCAAACCCGCGTGTTGGAAGCACAAGCCAAGTATCTATCCGGCTTGGCCGAAAAGGCAGACATCAAAATCACTAAAGAATTTGAAGTGGATAAAGCGATTGCGGCCGAACAAGCCAAGTTGCAAGCCGAAGCGGCTAAAAAAGCCGAGAAAAAAGAAGAAGTAAAGAAATAAGTTTTACAAATACTAGCCCCCTTATATCCCGCACAAAAACTTTGCGGGATGACGAAGGGGGCCTTTATTATAATGACTAAACCCCCTGTTTTAATTACTGCTGGCGACCCCATGGGCATCGGCCCCGAAATTACCGTCAAAGCCCTGCGCGATAAACGCGTACAACGCGCTTGTACCCCTATTGTCATTGGCGAGCCATACTCCCTTGAAAAAGCCGGGTTTACGGATGATTTGGCGGCTCTCATCCCTATAGATATGCCCGGCAAACTGGCCGGCAAACCGCGGCCCACCGCCTGGGGCGGGCGTGTGAGTTTTCAAGCGGTGGAAACGGGCCTTAAACTGGCCCTTAAAACCGGTTGCCCCTTAGTAACGGCACCGATTAACAAGCAAAGCTGGCACCTGGCGGGCATCCCGTTTACCGGGCACACCGAGCTGCTGCGCGCACGCACCGGAGCGGAGGGACTGATGATGTTTGTTGCCGGGCAGGTGCGCTGTGCGCTGGTAACGGAGCATTTTGCGGTGGCCGATTTGCCGCGGCTGCTGGCTAAAGCCCGCGTGCAAAAATCCGCTTTGCATTTTATAGCGGCACTTCAAAATTTAGGAATTAAAAACCCGCGCGTAGGGGTGTGCGCGCTTAATCCGCACGCCGGGGATAACGGCCAATTTGGAAAGGAAGAAAACAAGGTGCTTGCGCCCGCTGTGCGCGCGTTGCAAAAACAAGGTTTTCAAGTGGACGGCCCCGTGCCGACGGATGCGGCGTGGCTTATGCACATTCGCGGTCAATATGACGGACTTTTATGTATGTACCACGACCAGGCACTCTTAGGGCTCAAACTGGCGGCTAAAGAGCCCGCCGTACATATTACAGCCGGGCTGCCGTTTTTGCGTGTTTCCCCCACCCACGGCACGGCTTTTGATATTGC
The DNA here is from genome assembly GCA_947170005.1 of uncultured Elusimicrobium sp. Lineage (GTDB taxonomy): Bacteria > Elusimicrobiota > Elusimicrobia > Elusimicrobiales > Elusimicrobiaceae > Avelusimicrobium. The sequence continues at coordinate 28,433 of CAMVRX010000002.1, read as the reverse complement.
GAGCAAAAATAAAGCCGACGCCAGTAGTATGGCGGCGGCTGTAATGTTTGCAACATCAAACAAACCTATCAGCATCCCTCCATTGGCGCCCCTTCATCCGAATCCATAGCGATCCAACCTTGCGCTGCCAAACTACAACAAGGAGCCGTGCGCTCATCCGGAGACATCCAACACCGTTTTTTCAAAGTTCCGATTGTGTCTTTAAACATGTCCAGGTAATAAATTTCACTACCGTTAATCTGCCGGGAAGCCGAAATAGTACAACCACCGTTGCTGCATACTGCTGAATAAGTAAAAAATTTACTAGCACAGCCTCCTTCTCCCCAAGTACATCCTAGCGCACTTTCAAGGTCGACTAGCAGTTCCCCCTTTGTCACGTTTCCATTTCCAAAAAATTGGACTGCTTTACCTGTTGCTGGGTAACCATTTTCAAGCACCCATACGTCCATAGCTTGCATTATGCTAGCCATGACGGAAACTGCTTCCGCGGTGCGCGCTTTTTCCACGGCTTTTTGGTATTGCGGAACGGCTACCGCCGCCAAAATACCGATAATAAGTACAACCACTAACAACTCAATGAGCGTAAAACCCCGCCGGGTGTTTTTGTATGTCATTTTTGTTCTCCTTACGGTTTAATTTTCAATTCACCCGCCCCGGAACCATGCAAAAACGGCTATTACCGCCTGAGTAAAGCAATACACTCAACCGCGCAACAGCCGTGGCTTACGTAAATAAGCACTCGGCACAAGACAGCGGGTTTCGAAGGTCCGCCATCTTATGCCTTAAACGACTGTCTTTGGCATTGCTTTACTCTTTTAGTTTCCTAAAAGCGTACCGTACACCGAATGTACAGTTCCAAAAACAGATTAAATTGTACTGATAGTATAACAAAAAATCGGCACAAAAACCAGGACCAAATTTGATAAAATATATATGTAGGCTTTTTATGAGTAACATTTTGTATTTTGAGACGTTGGATTCCACCCAGTCGTACCTCAAACAACATCACAGTGAACTAAACGACCAAACCGTCGTAACTGCCGGCACCCAAACCGCCGGGCGCGGCCGCTTTGACCGCCGCTGGATTAGCGAGCCGGGAGGGTTGTATTTCTCGGTGCTGTTAAAGCCTACTAAAACCGATTTTGTGGCCAATTTCACCCAACTGATGGCCTTATGTATCTGCCAAGCGACCGAACGTTACGCGCTGCAACCCAATCTCAAATGGCCCAACGACGTGCAAGTAAACGGCAAAAAGCTTTGCGGTATTTTAAGTGAAGCCGTTGTGCAAAATAACCAAGTGGCGTGCGTGGTGCTGGGCGTGGGTGTGAATGTGGCACAAGCGGGTTTATCCCAGGTGGGCCAGCCAGCTGTGTCGCTGCGTGAATTGGGCGTGAACGTAGCCCAAGAAGATTTTTTACAAGCAGTATTAGATTTGTTTTTTGCCGGGTATCCGGCTGTGGTGGCAGACGGCTTTCGTGCCATTTGCTCGGCTTACAAAGAGCGTTTCCCTTTTGTGGGCAAACAAATTGCTGTTAAAAACGTCGCAAGCGCGGTGACGGGAATCGTGGAAGATATTTCCCCCCGCGGCACCCTTTTACTGCGTACGGCCCAAGGCCCGCAGGAAATTTTGATAGGAGACTTAATTGTATGAGTGAAAGCTTAATCGCCCAAGCGGTCAACATTACCGTCATTGGGATGAGTGTAGTGTTTGTGTTTTTGATTATTCTGGTGCTACTGATGAAAGTGCTGGGAATTGCCGTGCAGAAAATGGAAAAATATTTCCCGCAAACTGTACCGGCCGTGGCGGATAACGCCTTAATTGCCGTGGCAATTGCCGCTGCTAAACGATTTCAAGGAAAATAGGAGAACTTATGAAAAAAATTAACTTTATGCTCACTGCGTTTCGCGACGGGTTCCAATCCGTCTACGGGGCGCGCGTACTGACCAAAGACTTTATGCCCGCCGTAGAAGCGGCCAAACACGCCGGAATTAACCACATGGAATTTGGCGGCGGAGCCCGCTTCCAGGCGCTGTATTTTTATTGCAATGAAAATGCGTTTGATATGATGGATACCTTCCGCAAAACCGCCGGCCCGGATGCCAATTTGCAAACCTTGGCGCGCGGCGTAAACGTGGTGGGGCTCGACAGCCAATCCTCCGACGTCATCAAAGCCCATGCCGAACTATTTAAAAAACACGGCACCACGACCATCCGCAACTTTGACGCCTTAAATGATGTAAACAATTTAATCTACTCCGGCAAATGTATCCACAACGCCGGCCTGAAACACGAAGTGTGCGTAACCATGATGTCCCTCCCCCCCGGTTGGGACCCTACCGGTAAAATCCACACCGAAATTTTCTACGAAAAAATCTTGCGCCAAATTTTAGATTCCGGCGTGCCGTTTGACTCTGTGTGCTTTAAGGACGCGTCCGGCACTTCTACGCCGCACACCGTCGGCAAAACCATGGCTATGGCGCGCAAGCTGCTGCCCAAAGGCACCAAAATTGTGTTCCACACGCACGAAACGGCCGGTAACGCCATTGCCTGCTGCTTAGCCGCTATTGAAAACGGGGCAGACAGTTTGGACCTTTCCATGCAGCCCGTTTCCGGCGGTACTTGCCAGCCCGATATTTTAACGATGTGGCACGCACTGCGCGGGACCGAATATACCTTAGACATTGACCCGCACAAAATCCAAGAAGCCGAAAACGTATTTAAAGACTGCATGGCTAAATACTTCTTGCCGCCCGAGGCTACGGCCGTCAACCCGATTATTCCGTTTTCGCCGTTGCCCGGCGGTGCCTTAACGGCCAACACGCAAATGATGCGCGACAACGGCACCTTTGACAAATTCCCCGAAGTCGTCAAAGCCATGGGCGAATGCGTAAAACTGGGCGGGTTTGGCACGTCTGTAACCCCCGTTTCGCAGTTCTATTTCCAACAAGCCTACTCCAACGTGATGGCCGGCCCGTGGAAGAAAATCACCCCCGGCTACGGTAAAATGGTGCTGGGATATTTTGGTAAAACCCCCGTGGAACCGGACCCGAAAGTGGTAAAAATCGCCAGCGAACAGCTGGGCTTAGAACCGACGAAGAAAACCGTGTTGGAAATCAATAACGCCGATCCTAAAAAAGGTTTAAAAGTAGCTGAGCAAAAACTTAAAGAAAACAATTTGCCTGTCACCGAGGAAAATAAATTCATCGTGGCCACCTGTGCCGATAAAGGGATTTTGTTCCTCAAAGGGCAGGCCAAAGTAAACGGAATCCGCTGGGCAGCTGACGCTAAAAAACCCGCGGCTACCGAAGGCGGCGCTGTGAAAGTAACCGTTAACGGCCAAGCCTACGAAGTGATTTTTGACGGCGGCAACTCCGCCACCGTCAACGGCAAACGCTACGATATTTCCACCGCGGCCAGTGATGCCAAAGCCTCCGCACAAGCGGCGGCCGGCGGTGCCACGGTGAAAGCCCCGGTACCCGGTGCCGTGCTGCGCTTTAGCGTCAAAGACGGCGACCGCGTAGCTGAAGGCCAGGAAATTGTGGTCCTGGAAGCGATGAAGATGGAAACCCCGGTGTCCGCTCCGGCTGCGGGTGTCATCCATTTTAACGTCAAACAAGGCGACCAGGTACAAACCGGCCACACCTTGGCGGAAATTAAATAGGGGGCGCTATGGACTTTGCACAAGCATTTATAAAAATTTGGCAAACCACCGGCCTGTACACCATGGTATGGCAACAAGCGGTAATGATTGCCGTGTGCTGTTTCCTACTTTGGTTGGGGATTAAAAAGCAATTTGAACCCCTGCTCTTAGTGCCGATTGCCTTTGGCGGTATTTTGGCCAATATCCCCATGCCTCCCGGCGAAATGATTGCCGAGGCTAACGGGTTTTTGGGCATTATTTTTAACGCCGGGATTAACACCGGGCTGTTCCCGCTGTTTATCTTTATGGCCGTGGGCGCCATGACGGACTTTGGCCCCCTGATTGCCAACCCCAAAATGGCATTGTTGGGCGGCGCGGCGCAGTTTGGTATTTTTGCCACTTTGATTGGGGCAATCGGCCTTTCGTACGTTACGTTTGGCGATGCGCACCCGTTTGCATTTGGCTTAAAAGAGGCGGCCTCAATCGGCATTATTGGCGGGGCGGACGGACCGACGTCTATTTACTTAACCTCCCGCTTGGCGCCGCAACTTTTGGGCGCAATTGCTGTGGCAGCCTATTCTTACATGGCCCTGGTACCGATCATCCAGCCGCCCATTATGAAACTGCTGACCACCGAAGAAGAACGCAAAATCCGCATGACGCAGCTGCGCCCGGTTTCCAAGCGCGAGAAAATCTTGTTCCCGCTGGTGATTCTCATTTTGTGCACGCTTCTCTTGCCGTCGGCGGCGCCGCTTATCGGGTGCCTTACGTTTGGCAACCTGGTTAAAGAATCCGGCGTGGCTGAACGCTTGAGCAAAACCTTGCAAAACGAATTTTGCAACATTGTAACTATTCTCTTGGGCTTGTCCGTGGGCTCTAAACTCCAGTACGACCACTTTTTGACGACGGAAACCCTGGGTATTTTGGCACTGGGGATTATCGCGTTCTCAGTGGCGACCGCTTCGGGCGTGCTGCTGGCCAAGCTGATGAACGTATTTTCTAAAGAGAAAATCAACCCACTTATCGGCTCTGCGGGCGTATCGGCCGTGCCGATGGCCGCGCGCGTGTCCAACAAAGTGGGCTTGGAGTATGACAAGCAAAATTATCTGTTGATGCACGCGATGGGCCCCAATGTAGCGGGCGTCATTGGCAGTGCGGTAGCGGCGGGCGTACTGCTGGCTATTTTAGGGAAGTAGACTGTTTGTTCCGTAAGACGGGCGGCTGTAAAAGCCGCCCGTTATTTTTTGGCTATTCTTTCATCCAACGGTTACTTTGAAATAAACTCGTTACGCTTTTATCCAACGCCAGCACTTCATTTTCCAACTGCTCATACGCTGCGCTGTTGGGCGCAAAAGAACTTTCCAGCCCTTTGCTGCGGTCGTGGCGTAAAAACCCCTGCGGGGTAATGAGGGCCAGGTTCCCCCCCTCCGTAATAAACGCGCGGTGGGCAATCTGCGGGTTCAAGCTATCCACCCCCAGGGCCGAGAACGGCTCGGGCAGCCCAAGTAAATGAAACAACGTGGGAATTAAATCCAACTGGGAAACCGGGTACGTTACGCTGCGCGGGGATAACACGCCCGGTGCGTACACCAACAGGGGGATGCGGAACTTTTGGTAAATATCATCCCCGGTTTGGGCAAGCCCCAGGGTATGGTCCGCCATAAACACAAAAACCGTATCGTTTAGCCACCCTTCCTGTTGGGCGCGCTCCACCAGTTTGCCCACGGAATAATCGGCATAAAACAGGGTGTTGAGGTACTTGTTTTCGTCCGTGGTGCGCGGATATTTTTCAAACTGCGGGGTGGTCGCATTAAACGGCGTATGCGTTGTGCCGGTAAACGCAAAAATGAAAAACGGACGCTTCTGCTCGTGCGCGGCTTGGGCTTTGTCCGCGGCAGATTGTAGTAAATCGTAATCGTAGCCAAAGTCTTGCTTGGCTTGGTAGTCCATGCGTTGCGGCAAATCTTCCATGCCCAAACTTTCTTCAAACCCAAAAATATGCTCGGCCATGCTGCACATTTGGTAGGAGCTGCGCAAGGAAGACTGCATAAACGCCGTGTAATAGCCCCGCCCGCGCAACACGCGCGCTACCGAGGTAATGGCATTAAGCTCCAACCCGTCTGAAAATTGGCCGATACCCGGCACCAGCGGCACCCCGGCAAAACTGGCCCCGATCCCAAAAATGCTGCGCACGCCGACCGCGTAGGCGTTTGTAAACAACACCCCTTGGCGCGCCAGTTGGTCAAAATAGGGTGTTACACCGTAACCATTTTGGCCGTACACGTCTATGTAGCGCGGGGTCCAACTTTCCAGCAGCACTACCAACACGTTAAGCGGTTTAGCCGGGCCTTGGGTTTTGACCGCGCGCACCAGCGGATATTCCGGATCCACAAACGTTTCTTGCGGGGAAGATAATAGCTCTTGCGTAAGAACCAGCGCTTGCTCTTTAGGCATTGGGTTGACGATTTGCGCCTGGCCGCGGCGCAGCGAATGGTATGCCGAAAACACCCCGTTACTCATCAGCACGCCTTGCGCCGTACTGGACGAGAGCGCATTTAAAGAGCGCATGGAAAGTGCCTTGCCGCTCAGCTGCCCGCGGATGCCCAAAAACACCAGTCCACCGGCCAGTACAAAAGCCAGTACACTTTTCCAAACGGCTTGCGGTACAGGATGATAAAAACGGTTAATGAGCCAAAACCCGGCTTTCACCAGCCCCGCAAAAGCCCCCGCCAATAACAGCAGCGCCCACCAGTAACCGCTTAATGTGTAGTGCACTAAAAAACCGATTTCATTTTTGAGGTAGAGCAGCTCCTCGGCCATGTGGCGTTTGGCCTCGGGGAAGTACACAAAATCGGCCACCAATACAAACGCAAAAAACACAACCGCCACACACCACAACACGTGAAGTGCTTTTAAAAACTTAACCGACCGCAGCGGCAACCATAATAGTACAAACACAGGCGCGCCAAATAGACAAATAACAGAGGTATCAAACAATATCCCTTTTACAAAGCCCGCAATGGTTTGCGCGGGGCCCAGCGTTTGAAACACCGGATGATAAGCCCCCCATACCGCCAGCCGCGCAGCGGTAAACAAACCCAGCAGCACTAAAAAATAACCTGCCCACAGGCGCGATTTGAATGAAAAATCTTGCGGTAGTTTCATCTTATTATTTTACTAAATTGCACCCTTTCTAAGAAAACGCCGCATATTCAACGTAAATTATGTACAATAAAAAGGAAGTATAAAAATTTGCTCTGTTTTTGGAACCGTATGAAGAATACGGGGGATGGCAAAGGTCCATACTCTAGCACTCCAAAGGCAGCCGATTGAGGTACAACATATACGGCCGTTGCAAACCGTCTATGCTGTACCCAATGTTTACCGTTACTGCTTGCAGAAACGGTAGGCTACGGCTGTTATGGTGTGGGCCCGTGCTAGAGTCCCCATTGTAGGAGCCGTTTTCTATGGGTTTCATAAGCAGGCAAAAATTAAGGAGAAACGCTTATGAAATCAAAAGAAAACACCCGGCGGGGGTTTACGCTCATTGAGTTGTTGGTTGTTGTCTTAATTATCGGTATTTTGGCCGCCGTAGCCGTGCCGCAATACCAAAAAGCCGTGGAAAAATCGAGATTAACTGAAGCCTTGGTTAATATCCCGGTTATGATGCGAGAAATGGAAGCCTACGTTCTTGCCAACGGATACGTTAGCCATGTAGAGTACCAAGACATTGCCAATGTAGAAATTACAGGAGTTACTATGGAAGAGGATCCCACCAATGAAGGTGAGACACTTATTTATTCAAAATATTTTGACTATTCCTCTGCCATAACAGACAGTTATTATGGAGTAACCCTGTACCGCTACCAAGGCGCCCGTGAGGATACCGATTATCTATACGCTTTGAATGTTACGCACTATGCTAATGGCACAGAAGAAAAATCATGCTATACGCATTTCACCGATATCGGCAATTATGTTTGCAATCTTTTATCAAGCCAAGGATGGACAAAAGAGGAAAGTGTGTATTAAAAATTAGTGAACACCCTTTTTGGGGCACAATTTGCTCAGCGTGCAAACCGCGCATTGCGGTTTGCGCGCGGGGCAGATACTGCGGCCGTGTAAAATAAGCGCAATCGCTATCCAGCCCCAGTATTTATAAGGGATAATTTTAGTGAGGTCGCGCTCAATTTTCACGGGGTCCGTGTTTTTGGTTAGTCCCAGACGGTAGGCCAAACGCTTGACGTGCGTATCTACCACTATCCCCGCCGGTTTTTTGAAATAATCGCCCAGCATCACGTTGGCCGTCTTGCGCGCCACGCCGCGCAGCGTAAGCAAATCGTCCATCGTTTGCGGCACTTGCCCGCCGTACACGTCGCAAATGCGCTTAGACATTTCGATTAAACTAAGCGCCTTGCTGTGGTAAAACCCGGCCGAGTGAATGATTTTTTCCACGTCTTTTATTTTGGCAGCAGCCAGGTCATACACCGTGGGATATTTTTTGAATAAGTGGGGCGTAATGGTGTTCACGCGTGCATCGGTGCATTGCGCGGATAAAATCACCGCACAAAGTAACTCCCACGCGCTTTAGTGGTGCAGCGGGATGACGTGCTTGGGGTATAATTTTTGAAGGGCCTTTAACAAAGGCAGCACATCTTTAGAGGGCATAGAGTTTACTCCACACGTACGCCCCTAAAAGCAGGGCCAAATCCACCAAAATAATCGTGGCGCCCGATGGGATATTAAAAACAAAGGACAGGTAAATCCCCGCCCATACGCTTGCGGCACCAAACGCGGCAGCCAACCCAAGCACCTGCTTAAACGTGCACGAGATTAACAGCGCGGCCACCGGCGGAATAATAAGCATAGCAGAGATTAGAAAAATCCCCACCACCTTAAACGCCAATACCACGGCTACGGACGTAATCATCACTAAAATCAAATTAACCGTCTGCACCGGCACGCCGCGCGTGTGGGCAAAGGGCTCGTCAAAACAAGCTGACACCAAATAACGGTAAAACAGTTTGAGCCCGCACAGCACCACCACAAGCAGCACGCCGCACAGCACGGCCTCACCGGTGGAAACCGTTAAAATGCTGCCAAAGAGATAACCCAGTAAATCGGTATTAAACCCGCCGGCAAGCGCCGTAAGTAACAGCCCCACGGACAGCCCGGCTGCGCTGACAATGCCGATGGCGGCGTCGCCGTAGATTTTGAATTTATCGGCCAATTTTAAAATGCCCGCACTGGCGGCCATGACAATCGGCACGGACATATACACCGGCGACGTGGACGTTAAAAGTGCCACCGCCACCCCGGTCAAACACACGTGGCTCATGCCGTCGCCAATGAGCGAGAGCCGTTTTAAAACCAAAAACACCCCCAGTAGCGCACACGCCACCGCCACCAACGTCCCGGCGATGAGCCCGCGCTGCACAAAACCGTAGCTTAAAAACTCAAGCATGGTTTCCCTCCGCGTGGCCGTGGGCACACTCCTCACAACTTTCCCCCAACGGGCAGTGCCCGTGGTGATTGTGCAAATGGTCAATGGTATGCTGGGCAAACGGACCCAGGTGTTTGGCAACGGCCGCGCTATGGCAGAACTCCTCCTTGGTGCCAAAGAAAACAACCGTCTTATCCACATACATAAATTTGGAAATGTGTTTGCCTACTTCACCGGTGTCGTGCGTGATAAGCAAAAGGGTCACGCCGTGCTGTTTGTTAAGCTCGCCCAACAGTTCAAAAAACATCTCGCGGCTTTGGGCGTCCAGGGCGGTGGAAGGCTCGTCCAAAATGAGCACTTCCGGCCGGCTGACTAGGGCGCGCGCGAGTAAAACGCGCTGCTGCTGCCCGATAGATAAATCGTGGAAAATCGTTCCGGCATACTGGCGTGTGCGGGTTTTTTGCATGGCGGCGTGTACTTGCTTAAGTTCCCCCACGCTCACCACGCTGCCCAAGCGTTGCGGCAGACCCATGAGCACCACTTCTTCGGCACTGATCGGAAAACGGCTTTGCGAGACGGGGCTTTTTTGCGCCAAATAACCGATTTTGTGCCAGTCTTTAAACGCGGGCAGCGGGGTGTTAAACAGGCTGATTTTCCCTGCGCCTTTTTCCAAGCCTAAAAGCAGTTTTAAGAGCGTGGTTTTGCCGCCGCCGTTGGGGCCGATAATACCTACATAATCGCCGGCTTGCACATCAAAGGACACGTTTTCGAGCACCGGGGTTTTGCCGTAGGCAAAGCGCACGTTTTCGGCCCGCATTACGCTTGGCATTGTAACCCCCGTTTTAAACTCTCCAAATTGCGGCGCATGAGCTCGGCGTAGGTTACGTTATTGTTAAAATCGTCTTTGGAAATGTGTTCAATGGGATACAAGGGCAAAATTTGCGCACCCGTTTCCTGCGCTACAGCTTGCGCCAAGCGCGGGGAAAGCGTGTCCTCGGTAAAAATGGTGTGAATGTTATTTTGCTTGATTTGCTTAACCAGAGCGGCCAGTTTTTTGGCGGAGTGTTCCCCGTTATGCGACGTTCCGGCTAGTGCGGTAAGCTGCAAATTGTATTTTTGCGCCAAATTGCCAAACGCCAAGTGCCCAATGTGCACTACTTCGCGCGATTGGCAATTAGCCAGCTGAGTTTGAAAATCTTTGTCCAGCTGGTCCAGTTCGTCCGCCAGTTTGGAATAATTTTTGTCCGTCACACTGCGGTGTTGCGGGGCAATATCCGCCAGCAACTCACTGAGCTCATAGGCCATGAGTTCAGCTTGCTGCGGGTCCATCCACACATGCGGGTCACCCGTTTTTGGGAAAGATTGGGCCAGTGCCAGCACACGCGTTTTTTGACCGACGGACTTTGCCAAATCGGCCGCCCAAGGTTCCAATTCGTCCGACACGTACACAAATGCATCCGCGTGCTGCAGCATGACCAGCGCACCGGGCGTGGGCTCAAATGCGTGCGGCTCAGCCCCCGGCGGCAGAAGCATCAGCACGTTCACACTGTCCCCGGCAAGCTCTTTGAGCAAGGTGTAGGGCACATAGCCCGAAGTTACAATGACAGGGTTATCGTTATCGGCATACGGATTGCGCACGGTGGACGAGATAGATGCCCACCAAATCGCCCCGGCCGCTACCAAAAATAGGATGGAAAACAAATGCTTACGCATAGGTATATTATACGATTTTTAGGCTTTTTGGTTTGACAAACTTATGCTATAATGTAGGTACAATTTTTATCTGTTTTTGGAACTACATAAGAAGTATGTAGTGCACTTTTAGGGAACTAAAAGAGTAATGAACGCCAAGAACAGTCGTTTAAGGCATAAAATAACAAGAAGTCATGAGCTTGTTATTTTGTGCCGAGCGCTTATCAGGAATGATAAGACACGGCTGTTGCGTATTGGGTGCGTTCATTACTCAAAACGGTAATAGCCGTTTTTGCATGGTTCCGGAACGGGTGAATTGTACATAAACCAAAAAGGAGAAAAACATGGAAACAACAAACACCCGGCGGGGACATACGCAAATCAATCGGGTAGGTCAGGCATTGCCTGACAATGCCCCGGCTAAGGGGCATCTTCCCAATTGCAGCATATCTTACCTTGCGGAAAAGGACGCTAGTCAACAGCAACAAACAACCGGATATTCCTATCGGAACATTGTTAGGCAGTGCCTGACCTACAACGGCTCCCCCCTCACCTGCCCTATCGGGCATCCTCTCCCTCCAGGGGCGAGGAAAACGACACACGGCTTTACGCTTATTGAGCTTTTAGTCGTGGTACTGATCATTGGTATCCTGGCGGCGGTGGCCGTACCGCAATACCAAAAAGCGGTGGAGAAAAGCCGCTTGGCTGAAGTTCTAATGAATATCAGTACGATTCAAAAAAATGTAGATTTGAGTGCGTTGGAAAAAGGAACAGATGACGCCTCAAATTGGACCAACCATGAAAATTGGACAACGGATTTAAGCGGTGGAACATGGATCGGAGAATACTACTTTACTAAGTACTTTCTTTATAACTTTGATGATGCTACAGGTGTTATCGTAGATCGTTGCAGTGGGACTTGTACAGGAGATTATGATGAGGATAATAATAATCAGCAATACCAATTATTCTATGATTATAGAATCATAGAACCACACCCAAGCGGCGCCTGCTGGGGAAACACAGACTTCGGCAAGTCCATTTGTCGGTCTTTAGCTGCACAAGGGGACTGGACAGATTTTAGCATCTATGATGAAAACGACGATTAACTAATTTCACACTACCACGTCAATACCCTTCCCCCGGACTTAAATGCCGGGGGACTTTGTTACACAAACGTCCTCTCATTTCGAACTTGTCTTTCAAAATTGCTAAAATAACCTTATGAGTTACTTTTTAGCATTTTGTTTGGCGTTGTGCTGGGGAACGGCGTTCCTGGCATCCAAAAACATTGTGGACGTGCTGCCCCCCTACTGGGGCGCGTTTGCGCGTGTACTGGCGGGGTTATTATTTTTTGCCATATTTTTTGGCGTACGCCGCGCACCCTTAAAATGCCCGGCACGCGAGCTGTGGCGACCGTGGACCATCAGCGCGCTACTTATTTTGCTGCCGTTTGCGGCACTCTCGTGGGGCATCCAGCACACCGTTCCCACGATTGCCGGCATTTTTAACGGTACCGTGCCGATATGGAGTTTTATCGCCGGGGCCGTCCTGTTAAAAGGGGTAGACCGCTTTACCTGGCGCCGCGCGGCCGGGGTCATTATCGGCCTAGCTGGGTTGCTTATTATTATGCGCCCGCAATGGCAAGCGGCCCTCGCTGCGCCCGCCGGACAAATGGCCCTGTGGGGATACTTGGCGCTGCTGTTTATGGCCCTTTGCTACGGCGTAGGCAACGTAATTACCAAAAAAATTATGGTGGACAACACCACGCTCAATTGGGAGGCTAACACCTTCCATCAATACCTGTTTGCTGCTGTGGTTTTAGGCTTCATTTCCTTTTGGGCCGAGCCCGTACCCGCGTTAAGCGTATTTAACACTAAATTGGTGCTTTCCATTGTGAGCGCGGGGGTGTTTTCGTCGGCAATCGCTTTTTTGCTGATGGTGGCCCTTATGAAACGCTGGGGGGCCACGCGCATGGCGTCGGTGACGTATTTCTCGCCGATTATTGCCATGGGAACGGATATTTTATTCCGCGGGCGTACGCCGCACGGGGCAGAGCTTGCCGGTATGTTGCTTATTTTTGTGAGCTTGTGGCTCATTCAAAAACCCCTTAAAACTAACTAATTTTTCCGCTTGTGGTAGGGCACAAATATGCTAAAATGTATGTGGTAGAATTTGCACTATTTTTATCAATACATTTATTTTTTAGGGGGAAACAGGGTTATGGCAAACAACTTATCGTCAACATCTCTTATTAAACCGCTGGTACAGGGCCGCCCAACTGAGGAAGATATCCCGTCGGGCTATGGCAAAACGGAGAGCTATCTTTTGCCCAAAGATCCGGCTTGGATGTTCTTATTTTGGGAAATTACCCAAAGCACATTTGATTACCTCAAAAGCCAATACGGCGATTTGCTAAACACCGCACGCACCATTATCCGCTTGCACGACGTAACGGGCGTAGCTCTTTTTAACGGCACCAACTCCGTCAAATACTACGATATGCCGGTTATTTTGGAAGCCAAAAGTTGGTATATTCACGCGCCGCAGTCCGGCCGTGCGTATATTGCCGATATCGGCTATTTAACCGAGGACGGGCGGTTTATCCTGGTTACCCGCAGCAACGCCACCGCCATCCCGCCGGGCCACATCTCCGACGTGATTGACGACAAATGGATGATTGTAGAGGGCGATTTCCAAAAACTCTTAAAACTCTCCGGTGCCGATTATATCGGCCTGGGCGCCAGTGAGCTGATGCAAGTGGTCGGCCAGCGCTGGAAACTGACCGAGCTCACACAATCGGGCGCACCGCAAAGCTCGTGGTCGTCTTTTGCCTTACATTTAGACAAGGTACAAGAGGACGAGGACATTTGGCTTAACGCTGATTGCGAAATTATTATCTACGGCTCGGCCTCCAAGAATGCCATTGTGTCTATTAACGGCCAAGAAATTGAACTTAAAGACGGTAAATTTACCATTCACCGCCACTTATCTGCGGGCGACGTGGTGGACTTGCCCATTCACGCGCGCAACGCCAAAGGCGACAAAACCCGCCGTGTAGACATCAAAGCCGTGCGCGAACCGGGGAAATAATATGGGACAAGAAAAGGGTTACTTAGCGCTGGTACTCCATGCGCATTTGCCGTTTATTAAACACCCGGAATACCCGGATTTCTTAGAAGAAGACTGGTTCTATGAAGCCATGGTGGAAACCTACATTCCGCTACTAAGCGTATTTGAAAAGCTTACGGACGAGGGGTGCGATTTCCGCTTGACCATGTCTTTAACTCCGCCGCTTTGCAACATGATGGAGGACCCGCTTTTAATTGAGCGTTTCCGCCGGTATTTGAACCAGCGCGTGGAACTTTCCGGCAAGGAAATCGAGCGCACCAAAAATACCGAGTTTGAAAGCGTCGCGCGCATGTACTACGACAAATTCCGCCGCTACCAGGACCTTTTTGAAAACCGCTACCACGGCCACGTGCTGCAAGGGTTCAAAAAATTCCAAGATATGGGCAAGCTGGAAATTATCACTTGTTGCGCCACGCACGGCTATTTGCCCCTAATGGTGCACAAAGAAAGCGTCAACGCCCAAATTAAAATTGCCGCGCACGATTACCGCTCCCGCTTTGGCAAAAACCCGCGCGGGATTTGGCTGGCTGAATGCGCCTACAACCCCGGTGACGATAAATTCCTACGCGAAGAAGGCATCCGCTTTTTCTTTACCGAGGCCCACGGCATTTTGCACGGCACGCCGCGCCCCAAATACGGCGTGTACGCCCCGGTGTACTGCCCCGAAACGGGCGTAGCCGCTTTTGCGCGCGATATGGAATCCGCGCAGCAAGTATGGAGTGCCGAGTCCGGCTATCCCGGTGATCACCGCTACCGCGAGTTCTACCGCGACTTGGGGTATGACTGCGATTACGACTACATTAAACCCTATCTTCATTCCGACGGCGTGCGCCGCAATATCGGCATGAAGTACCATAAAATTACGGGCCGCGTTCCCTTGAACCAAAAGCAAGCCTACTATCCGCAAGAAGCGCGCGAAGTGGCCGCCCAGCACGCGGGCAACTTTATGTTCAACCGCCAGCAACAAATTAAGTATTTAAGCACAATTTTGGACCGCAAGCCGCTCGTTGTCTCTATGTACGATGCCGAGCTTTACGGCCACTGGTGGTACGAAGGGATTGATTTCTTGGAGTTCTTGTTCAAAAAAATCTATTACGACCAAGACGAAATCAAACTCATTACCCCCATGGAATATTTGCAAATGTACCCCGAAAACCAGGTGGTGCAGCCGTCTATGTCCTCGTGGGGCGATAAAGGCTACCATGACGTGTGGCTCAACAGCGGCAACGACTGGATTTACCGCCATTTAATTAAATCAGCTGAGCGGATGATGGAACTGGCCAACCGTTTCCCGGATGCACAAGGCCTTTTGCGCCGCGCGCTGAACCAACTGGCGCGCGAATTGGTGCTGATGCAATCGTCCGACTGGGCATTTTTAATGACGACCGGTACGGCCAAGGAATATTCCACAAAACGCACCAAAGACCACATCAAGCGGTTTAATGAACTCTACGAGCAAATTATCCACAACCGCATTGACGAGGGGTATGTGTTTAACTTGGAAATGCGCGACTCCATTTTTCAACAAATGGACTACCGCGTATATAGCACGGCCGAAAAAGAAAAGGTACTGGCAAAGTATTAAGCTATTCAAAAAGTCTCCCCGCGCCCAGCATTTGTGCGCGGGGATTTTTTTAATTTAATTCACATCCATCCGCCCCGCAAACCGCATTGCAAGAGTTTTGATATCCGTTTTCACCACAAGTCACCTTCCCATTAAGTAAATCCAACTCTATTATATAGGAAGGATTTTTGCGGTGTTCAGCCCACCAAGATTGATTGTCATCGGAATCAAAAATCCAGTAATCCGTTTCATAACATACATTCATATCACATTCTTCTGCACGTTCCACTGGAAAACCGATATCCATATTCTCAATTAACTCTGTATGTCCACATTCTTCTGCATCTTCCCCATACTGGAGTACACACAACTGGTACCCTTTATAAATGGCGTTCAACAAAACGACTGCCTCCGCCCGATGGCTTTTTTCCACTGCTTTTTGGTATTGCGGCACAGCTACCGCCGCTAAGATACCAATAATCAGTACCACTACTAACAACTCAATAAGCGTAAAACCCCGCCGGGTATTTTTTGTTTCCATTTTTTTCTCCTCACTATGTCAGATTTACACCTGACCTACGTTTTATTTACAATCCACCCGTCCCGGAACCATGCAAAAACGGCTGTAACAGTCGAGCCTAATTCACTCACCCAACTACAACAGCCGTAATCTCCCGCTTGCGCGAGAAACGTTCGGCACAAAACAACCGGGTAATTAGTCCGTTTGCCTTGTACCTAATTTGGCTGCCTTTGGAGTGAATTAGTGCTCTTACGAGCTCTCCGTTTCCTAAACGGTTCCAAAAACAGATAAAATTGTATCTATAGTATAATAAAAAACACCTTTATTAGCAAGATAAACTTATAGTACCAAAGGCCTAGGCGCTTTTGGGCCCAAAGACCCTCGTTTTTCCCCCCTAATCTTATTACCATATAAGTATGAACACACTTACTATTTGCAAGAAAACTGCCGTACTTTGTGTAAGCCTGGGCTTTACAGCCCCGTTGTTTGCCCAAAACCTCAGATCAATCGCTCAAGGTGCCGAAAAGGTTTTTGAGGCCCCACGTGCCGCCCGTGGAATAGTGCAACGCTTTACATTTCCGCAACAAACGGTCGACAATATCCACCGCGCCGTTGCTGCCGGGCAGCTGGACCGCCAAGTAACCGCCGAAATGTTAAATGTGCAGCCCATTGCCCCTACCGCACCCGCTCCAACAACAGTGGTGGCCGCGGCCCCGGCTGCAACCCAAGCGGCAGCGGCCCCTGTGCAGCATTTTTCTACCCAACAATTCCGTAATTTTTCCTTAGTAGCCGGCAGACCGGTAGAAAAAGAACTTCTTTCCGTCATGCTGGAAGAAAATAAATTCTACGCGCCGGAAATTGACGCCGGGCGTGCTATTCGTGACCAAATTTTAAACATTAGTGTCTTGGAAGAGGAAGGCCAATTGGCATTGGCCACCGCTATCCAACGGAATATCAAAAACCATACCTTAAAACAACTGCTGTTGAAAAATTTGGAAAATTACGATATTTACAACATGGCCTTGGACTTGACCGACTATTTCTGCCTGGATAAAGCCTTTGAAGAAGCCGCCTTTGACTACGCCTTGCGTCACCCGCATCAGATGAACTTAAATATGCGTCGTTTAATGTATAATCCCTTGGTGGACCAGTCCGTTAAAACCCGCTTACGGTATTTCTTGGAGGCCCCCAGCATAGAGCCGCAAGAATACGGTGCCTTCCGTTCGGCCATCCGCACGGCTCACTTGCAATACCAGCAGCGGCTCAGCGCGGCGAAACATTCCGATATCATCCAAGCCCAGGTGGCCTATTACGAGAATTTTATCAAACGCTTGGACAATTTTATCGTACGCAACAACGGCGTACAACCCAAATGGAACACGGCCAACTTAAAAGAACGCGGCTTGTTTGACGAATACGAAACGGTACGCCAGTACGATTTTATCAACCAGTTCAACCCGATTCTTACCTATCGCAAACAGCTGCAAATCGTTTGGACCAGTGCCAAGGCCCCGCGTACACTCTCCCTGGATAAAACGGTAGAACTGTTTGAAGAATTTGTTCAAACAACCGGGCGCCGCTACCCCCTTGCATTGCAAGATGCGCTCCCGGAAGGTGCAATCCCCTTTGAACAAGAAGAATTGCTGTGGGACAGCTTAGACAAGTGGCGCACCCAAGATGAAGCCGCCATTAAACCTTACCTCAATACGATTATCAACAAGTATCTACCCTAAAGTAACACACAAAATCCCCCGCCAAACGGCGGGGGATTTTTATGTTGCAAACTTACTATTTGTATTCTAGTTTTGTCAGCTTGTACGTGCGCGTGCCGCGGGGCAGCTGTGCTTCAAACACATCCCCCTCTTTTTTGCCCAGCACGCCATTGGCCAGTGGGGATTTGACCGACAAAAGCCCTTTATCCGGGTTCGCCTCGGAAGGGCCGACCAGCGTATAGGTAAATTCAATACCGGCCGCTTGGTCCTCTATCGTGACCGTAGCCCCTATACGCGCCTCGCTTTTATCGACAGTTAAATCGTCGGTAATTTCTGCATTGCGCAGTTTCAGTTCCAACTCGTTAATCAAAGAAAGCGTTTGGGCCTGTTTTTCTTTAGCGGCGTGATATTCGGCATTTTCTTTGAGGTCGCCCTGGGCGGCCGCCGCACCAATTTCCTCGGCCAGTTGCGCTTTTACGTCTTTTAAATTCTTGAGTTCCTGCAATAATTCTTCGTACTTCTTACGACTTACATAAAATACTTCTGCCATACTTTTACTCCTTATGTATAACAGTGTACAATTTAATGGACGGTTTTTCAACTCTGCGGCAAACGGACGATTCCCCGGGCTTAACGGCCCCGGGGAATTTGAACGGAACCATGTTGGCTAGCTATTGTACAGTACACCCATCGGAACCGCAGATTTTGTCACAAGCTGCCTCGTCTTCATATGTTCCACAGCGCACTACATCTCCTGGGCCACCCACGACAAGCGCATAAGGGACTTTGCTTACATCTTCCGGGTCAACAACCCGATATGCGCTTAGGCCTCCGCCATCAAAGTCATAGGCCCAGTCCTTGGTAAGGTAGCAACCTGTCGCGTTTTCACAATAATCATCTTCTACTAACGTACCGGGCGTCTCTATATCCATTCGGGAAAATAGTCCTGTCTCACCCCTGCCGCACTCATCCGTTCCTGTACCATGCTGCAGCCAACACAACGCCCAGGCTTTTTGCATACTGTTTAATACGAGTACCGCCTCGCGGGTGCGGGCTTTTTCCACCGCTTTTTGGTATTGCGGAACGGCTACCGCCGCCAATATACCAATGATTAACACTACTACTAAGAGCTCTATTAACGTAAAGCCCCGTTTTACATTGAGTTTCATGTTCTTTCTCCTTTTAATTCAGTTCAATTCCCTGCTCATGAAACCCAACAAAAACGGCTACTACGCCCGAGCCAATAGAAGTAACCCAAGACATACCAGCCGCGGTTCATCGCTAGACGACAAACACTCGGTACAAAACAAACGGGTAATTATTCCGGTCATTTTGTACCTAATCGGCTATCTTTGGACTTCTATTGTGCCCTTGTATGAGCGCTCCGTTTCTTAAACGGTTCCAAAAACAGATGAAATTGTACCTATAGTATAATAAAAAAGGCTAGGTTTTACCAGCCTTTTTTAACGGGAAATACTTTTCAAAAAGAGGAGCTATTTCCACTCGGCAAGCAGCCTGGCGACTACCTGGCCCACAAAGGTTTTGTCGTCCGTGGCGGCGGCCTGTTGCAAGTGGGTGCGGGCGCGCGCGGTGTAGCCCAGGCGCTGTTCGTTTAAGGCTTCAAGCAGCAGCCCCAGCGGACGGCGTGGGTATTTTTTGAGGAAGGCTTGAGCCTCTTTGAGTGACTCTTTGTAATTGCCGGCTTGGTATAAGCCGATAATTTTATAGAGCCGCAAGTCCGCCCGGTCCGGCGCTAAAGAAATGGCGTTATTTAAATCTGCCAGTGCTTCGGGCCAGTGGCCCAGGCCAAACGCCGCTTGTGCGCTAATAAGCCAATAATCGGGCTGGGTGGAATCTTCAGCCAAGGCCATCGTGATATGGATAAACGCCTGTTCAAAATTGCTTTGGTTTAAAAATGTGCTGGCGTAGCGCGCCCGGTAATGCGGCGCGGCAGCGGGGTTTAAGGCAAAAAATTGATCGTAATAGGCCCGCGCTTGCGAGTAAAACCCAAACGACCGGTAATTTTCGGCCTGACCGGAAAGAGCATCTAAATTATCCGGCTCCTCCTCCAGTGCGCGGGCGTAGAGCTGCTGAGATTTATCGGTTAGCCCGGTCCGCTGGTACAAATCGGCCGCGGCAATTAAAAGCGGCACGTTTTTGGGGTGAAATTCCAAGGCTTCTAAATAGGTTTCCAACGCTTTATTAAGCTGCCCCAACTGCTCGTAGCTGCGGCCCAAAAGGCGGTAAGCGCGGGCTTCGCGGCGTTTGACGTTACCGGCCTTGTAGATGTAGCCGGTCAGTTCCTTGATGGCTTCTTGGTACTGTTGGACATTATAAAGATCGCGTGCGTGAGCGTACTCTTTTTTGTCCCCGGCCGGAGCCAGACCCAAAAACCCCGTGGAACATCCGCCCAGGAACAGAACCCCGGCTATCAAAAGAGCAATCTTATTTTTTAAACACGTAGGGCAAGGCATATAACAAAAGGTCCTCTTGTAGTTCTGCTAAATGTTGGTGGGCTTGTTTTACGCCCACTTCGCCGGATTGGTGTAACTTGTTGAGTTCCAGCGTACCGGTGTCTAACACGCGGGTTGTCAGCACAAAATTGGCTCTTTTAGCCGCTTCTTCAATCATAGCGGCTGCACGCACGTCGTTGACACGGTTGACATATCCTAAAATGGTGGTGGGTGTTTTCGAAGAAAAATCAAACGGCGTGACGGAGGCAATCACATAGTCCGCCCCCATGTGTTTCACTGTTTCCACAGGCAGATAGTCCACCACCGCTCCGTCCACCAAAGCGCGGTGGCGGTACTGGACGGGCTCAAACACACCGGGCAAATTCATGCTGGCACGTACGGCAATAGCCAGCGGACCGGAATTAAACAAAACGCGCTCGCCCGTTTTTACGTCCATGGCGGAGCAAGAAAAGGGGATGGGTAAATCTTCAAATTGTTTATCCCCCAGTTGTTCTTCAAAAAATTTCTCTAAGTTAGAAGACGTAGGCAGTTTCTTTTCAAACACCAGGCGGAACAGGCCCATGACATTAAAATCCGGCGTGAGCGTGCTGATGGTGATGTGGTTGCCCAGCTCCCACAGTTTTTGTGTCGGCAATCCGGCGGCATACAACCCGCCTATTACCGAACCCATAGAAGTCCCGGCCAGGTAATCCACCGGCATTTGGGCATTATCAAGCACTTCCAGCACGCCTACATGCGCAAAGCCGCGCACCCCGCCGGCCGATAAAGCCAAGCCGATGCTGGGGCGTTGCTGTTTGGGCAGGTTTATCAAGCGCTGCCACATAAATTGGCGCAGGATATCATCATCAGTTAGCGGGGTCAAGGCCAGGGCGGGCCCGGTGCACAGCAAGGCAAGCAGTACTCCCCAAAGGGTACGTGCCGCGCGCATTAGAAATCCTTACCGACAGCCCATTCCAAACGGGCCTTGGCGAGGTGATTTTCCCGCAGGGCTTGCAGATACTCTTGCCCGGCTTGCAGATAATCACACAACGCTTCCAAAACGAGCAAGCCGCTTTTGGGGGTGTTTTTTAAATTGCGCTGCACAAGGGAAGAAAGCGCATTAAAAGTTTCTTGGCGGTCTTGCGCTTCGGTTTGCCAAAAAATCATCTGCTCATAGTTGGACACTACCTGAATGTGGATTTCGTCCTCAATAGCGGCGCGGCGCAATGTGCTTTTGCGCTGCTCAGCTTTTTTCTGGGTAACTTGTTGTGAAAATGTATACGGCAGCGGCAAGCGCACCGCCAAAGAGACTTGTTTGTTTTCGTCGTCCAAGTCTTTGTCGCCTACGCGCTCGTATGAAGCATTGATTAAAATATCCGGGTAGCGTTTGGAAAGGGCCAAATCAATGGCAATACTGTCTAACTCCAGCGCGTAAATAGCGGATTTTAGTTCCGGCCGGAACTCCGTAGCCCACAGCTCAAAATGGGGCAAATCCCCCGTTACTACTACGGGCTCAAGCGTACCGGACACACTTAAAGGGGCGTTGGTCTCTTTGTTTAGGCTTACCAGCATGGCCAAGCGTGCTTGGGCCAGCTCGTTTTGGGCCATGTGGCTTTGGGCTTTTAAGCGAGCCAGCAAGGCTTGCTCGCGCACGCGTGCCCATGGGTCCGCTGCGTAATGCCATTTTTTAACTTGTTGGTAGAGCCCCTCGGTAAAAGCGGCTTGTTGCTGGGCATACAGCAGCCGCGTAAAAGAGGTTTTAATATCCAATACCACGGCGTTTCTAACCGTTTCATAGCGGCTTTGGGCTTGCTTGAAATTGGCACGGGCCGATTTTAAAGTGCCGCTGATACGCCCGCCGGAATAGAGGTATTGCGTACCGGTAACGCCTACCCCATAGAAATGGTGCCCGTCCAGCGTGTCGGTAGCGGGTAAAAAGCGGTTAATGCCGGCTTCCGGCAACACCAAAGGAGAATCCGCTTTATACCACGTAGCTGTACCTTGCACGGCAAACTGCGGCAGATAGCGGAATTTGGCTTCGCTAAGTTTTTGTTCGGCAATGGTAATTTCTTCTTTGGCGGTTAAAAACTGGGAATTATTTTCCAGCCCCAAACGAATGGCATTTTCCAGCGTGAGGTTATCATTCATCAAGCTGGAAAAACGCACCCCGTAATCACTTTGGGCGTGCAGTGCAGGGACAAGTGCCAAAACAGCAAAAAGAAGAATTGTTTTTTTCATAAATTACGGTAACGGTTTGTTGTTAATACGACTTTCCACTACGTCCATCATTTTATTAAATTCATCTTGCAGCTCAATCAAGCGGTCCCCTTTGCGCAGGTGCACCCGTTGGGAAAAATCTCCCTTGGCAATGGCTTTGCAAGTTTGCTCAAAGCGATACACCGGGCCGGCCATTTTGTGAGAGACCAGGGCCGAAACCAGCACCACCAATAGTACGTAAATAGCTATTTTGTAGAAAAAAGACGAAACGATGGGGAGAAACTCGTCATAAAGCGGCTGCATGAGTACCGGGTAAGCATCAAACAAGTCGTTAAGGGTAGCCACCAGCTCCAACGTCATAATAGCCAGCCCACACAGCACACAAGAAACAATGAGCACCATGTAACGCAGCTGCAGCGATTTTTTAATAAAAATCGTGCGACGTTGAAAAGACGGTTTTGTGGCAGCGGGTGTTTGGCTCATAAATCCTCTAGAAAGTGGTTACGTAGCGCAGCTGCAAGATGCGTTCGCTTTCATCCCCGCGGCCCACCCGGCGGAAGGCCATGTCCAGCGCCAAGGAAGGGTGCAGGTAAAAGCGTGCGCCCATGTTTAGGCGAGAATCGCGGATATTGCGGATGCTGTCCCACTCAGTGAGCAAGTTAATTTGCGGAATAATTTTGTAGTACAACCCGGTGAACATGTAAATTTCGTCCCAGTCAAAATCCGAGAAGTTGGCCCCTGCTGTTAAGGCCAAACCGGGGGTAAAAATTTCACGCGTCAGGGTTACATAGCCGCCTTTGCGGTGGTCCAAATAGTGTTTAGAGCTGCGATTATAAGCGCGGGTATCTTCTTCGTAACCATAGCCGTAACGGCGGCCATCATAGCCAATGGCAATAGCGGGCAGATATAAACTACCGTCAAAAAGTTTCCACTTGGCTTGAAAATCCGGGTCCAACACTTTGACGGAATGAGACGAACCAATCCAGTTATCGATGGCCAAGCTCACCCCAATGTTGATGCGCTTATACACGCCAAAATCAATACTTTCCATCACGGTTCCGTGGTCATAAGCGCGGGTTAAAAAAGAGGCTTGGTAACGGTCAAACACTTCCGCGGTGGGCACGTCAATAAGCATCGTTTCGGTAGAGATGGGGTCCCCCTCCGCACCCTGTGCCAACGGAACAAAACATACTACACCGAGTACAACTAAACACAAACGAACCATTTTCATAAGACTCTCCTATCTAATAAAACGCCGAATATCTTTTTTAACGGGTTTAACCACGTAGCGCACGTTGTGGGCGTAAACGCTTTCACGCGCGGGGAAAAAGTCGTTACTGTCCCGTGGAAAACCCAAATCCAAAATACCTTTTTGGGCGCGCTCGGTTCCCATGACCACCGCTAAATTCCAGTGGCCGGTTACGTTGATATCTTGCTCTTTGGGGTTATCAAAGTTGCGCAGCACCACCGTGCCGGTGGGGACCAGCGTAGGGTCTTCCATGGGGCTGGTTTTAAGGATGACATCCGTCGTCCACACCGTAACTCCTTTGCATGGGCCGTTAATAAATTTGATTTTATAATAATCCGGGTACGGGGTATAATCGCCGGGGCGCTTGACAATTTTAGCCAGTGAGTAGCGGGCATTGGGCTTGCCAACAAACTCACACGCGGCAAAAACGTGGGCGTTAATAAAGCGCTCAAAATCCTGGTTAGGGTCAAAGCGGTCGTACACATTTTTACGGCAAGAAACCGTCCCTAAACTCAGCCCTATTACCGCCAAAACGGCCCATTTTTTCATTCTTCATTTCTCCCCAAGCGTGCGCACGCGCTGCGCGTGCGTACGTAAAAGTCCCTTTTACAAATTATACCCATTTTGGGTAGGAAAGGCTACTATTTTTTCCGGTCTTGATTGCCAATCCCTTTAAGCTCCTCGGCAATCGCATTTGATGCAGTGCCGCCCGCAACCGGCATGTTCATGCTTTGATGAATTTTCGTATGCATATATTGCTGCGAGGCCTGGCGAATGATGTCATTCTTGGCGGCCTTTGCGTTTTCCACATCTTGTGCGATTGAACCGGTAAATTGTTCCGAGGCCGGCGACGGGGTAATAGCATCGGGCAACGGGGTCAAGTTGTAGCCGATGGCCACGCTGTCCACATCGCGGGCAACTTGCGACACCAGGGCCGGGTCCATGACAAACAACGCCGTCACATTCTGCAGGTTGCCGGTTGGGGCCTTGTAGTCAACGGCAGCCAAGGATTTTGTTTGCACCGCTTTGAGTTGCTCGGCCGTATAGGGTATATAGTGTGGCGCGTTGTTATCGTATTGTTGGGCGGCCTCTTTGCGCAGTTGCCGCAGTTGCTCCTTGGTTACCTGCGCACCTTTCTCTTGTTGCTGCTTGACAAATTGCTCCGCTTTGGAGCGGACAAATTCATCCTTAAACGTGGGGTAGAGGTTTTCCGGGTCCGGCTTGAGTTTACCGTTAGTCATGGTAATGGCATCGGTGAGCTGCGGGTCCATTTGAGTAGAATTGGGTACCAAGTAGCAGGTGTTTGTATCGCAGTGCTGTTGTTTGTGCAAAGAATCATACACCTCAAGAGTTTTTTGAATGACCGGAACGGAAAGGTCTGAGGAATTAGCCAGTGTTTCCGGGTCGGTCGGGCCCAGCACCGGGGTGATCGGTAAATCTTTGGGGAAGTAGTACTTGGTGCGTTCAAAAAATGTAGCGGCATTCTTTTGCTGTTCTATTTTAATTTCCTCTTGCGGTGTAGCGGGGGCAGGTTCCCCGGCGTGGTCCGGGTCGCACAGATCCGCCGCAGCCGGCAGCGAAGCGTTATGGCAGCCCATCATGTTGGAAAGGTCATCCACGGGTTCTTTGCCTTGGGCCAACTGATCCATTTGCTGCAAGATATTTTGTTTAATGGCTTGCTTGTTACGGGCAAACATTTCCTGTTTATAGCGTTCTTTGTCCTCTTTTTGTTTTTTAGTATGGGCATCCGGGTATTTGGCTTCGGCCATCATCTCGGCGGCCTCTTCAGCGGCACGCGTGCCGGTAATGAGTTCGTTAAATTGGGCTACGCTGTAGCGTTCGCGCTGCGGGATGGACATCTCCATCCATTGCCGTGCGGAAATATCCGGCAGCCCCAAACGTGCCGGACCGATACCCGGTTTAGGCGTTTTGTACGATAATCCGTCCGCCGCTTGGGTGGAACGGGCCCCGGCACCCGGGCGGGAAGCTAACAACCCGGCTGAGGAAACCGGAGTTTCTTGGTCCAGGCCAAAAAATTGCTTAATAGGGCGGATGAACCGGGCCCACTTGGAGTCCGGTATCTCCCGCACACGTTTTTGCGGTTGGAAATGTTGGGCACGTTCCTGGCGGATAAAGCGGTCATAAGGATTATCATGCGCGTTTACTTCGTGCATCCCGGGCCGGCTGCCGGCCGGGGCGGTCTGGCGCACCAACACCCATTCCCCGTTATCGGTTTGAATAGAGGCGTCTCCAAAATCCAATTTTTTAGCGGCAGGCAGCTCCACAACGCCGGCCACAGGCTGGGCACTTTGGGCTACCGCACCCGCCGCTTGACGGCCGGAAGCCGCCAACATAGGGGTATATAATTCGGCCGCTTCTTGCGTGGTGCGGGCGGACTGAGCGGGTACATTTCCGGCGCGGGTGCGGCGCTCACTGCGACGGCCAAACAACGAGGCAAACCGTTGGGCCAAGGCAGTCAGCGGATTATCCGTTGCCACCTGCGGCTGGGCCTTTAATTGGGCAGGTTCGGGCGGCGGGGTGGTTTCCAAAAAAGGCAATAATAAGAAGATAAATGCGGCCACGCAGCCTACAAAAAATACGGTTTTAGCAATTTTTAGTTTCATACGTTATCCTTGGCCGGCTGCGACGAAAACCATCGGTGCAGCAGCCGTTTTGAAATTTGCCATGATTTTTTAATATGGCGTACAAAGGGGTTCCCCGCAGGGGTTGCAACGGGTGTTGGCAGTTGCCCGGGCAGCGAAATACCCGCTTGGGCAGCCAACGCGTGGATATACGAAACGGGCAGCGCAAAATTTAAATTTTGGTTGTCCTCGCCGGACAGGGTAGCAAAGGCCATGGCGATTACCTCGCCTTTCTCATTAAACACGGGGCTGCCGCTGGAGCTGGGGGAAATCGGGGCGCTGATTTGCAGCCAGCGGGTCCCGTCTTTTTGCGGGCGCACCTGGCTGATAATGCCCGAGGTAACCGTGTTTTGCAGCCGGCGCGGGTTACCAATCACGGTAATCGTTTGGCCGGGCAAGGCGTTATCGTCGGCGGCCAGGGTGGTATAAGGTAAAAATTCGGCCTGGATTTTTAGCAAAGCTACGTCGGCCACATCGTCTTGGGCCAAGGGGACGGCCTCGCCCGATACCGTACCGTTGCTAAACGTCAGGTTGAGGTAGAGGGCATCGTCCAGTACGTGGCGGCTGGTGGCAATAAGGCCGTCTTGCGTGAGTACAAACCCGGTACCGGTAAAGGTGCTGCCGTCTTTTTTAAGAACATTTACCGCCACCACGGCCGGCATATTTTGCTGGGCAATTTGCACATGGTCATGCGCCCAGGCGCTTAAGGGGGCGCCCAGCCAACAAAAAGCTGCCAGTAGTATAAGGAAACTCCGCATTACCTTATTATAGCAAGAAATGACAAAAGCCGGGGAATTTGTTGCGGGGGGACAGTTTTTTTATTATACTATAGATACAATTTTATCTGTTTTTGGAATCGTTGCAAAACGAACCGCTGCTTTGGCAGCACATTCAGTACCAAAAACGGCTGTTTGAGGCGCAAGAACTCGGGAAGTCATGAGCCCACGTTCTTGTGCCGAGTGTTTATCACGTTGTGATAAGCTACGGCTGTTTTGCTTGAGCGTACTGAATGTCCCAAGTAAAAGAGCCGTTTTATTTGGGTTTCATAAGCGGGTAAATTGAAAATATAGTTAGGTGTAAACCTGACGATAAAGGAGAAAGAACATGAAACTCAATGTAAAACGGGGCTTTACGTTAATAGAGCTCTTAGTAGTAGTGTTAATCATTGGTATATTGGCGGCGGTAGCCGTTCCGCAATACCAAAAAGCGGTGGAAAAAGCCCGCACCCGCGAGGCGGTACTCGTATTAAACAGTATGCAAAAAGCCTGGGAGTTGTGCTGGATACAGTATGGGGCGGAAGCAGACGAGTGCAACAATAACGAAGATGGGCTATTTGCCCATATGGACATAGAAATCCCCGGTACACTGGCGGAGCAAAATATCTGCGATAGTGAAGCAGGATGTTATACCACTAAAGATTGGGTCTATGATTTTGACGGTGGAGCTGTGTTTGCATATCGGATAGTTGATCCGGATGATCCAAGTGAATATCCTTACTTTCTTTCCTCGGGCGGACCACGTAGAGAAATACAGTGTTCAGCAAGGCAAACCGGAGCTTGTGACAAAATTTGTGGTTCCAATTGGTGTACTGTACAATAGCTAGCCAACACGGTTCCGTTCAAATTCCCCGGCTTAACTAAGCCGGGGAATTTTTGTTTACGGTTTTTTGACAAAGGGAGGCTTGTCGGCCTTGGCATCGTCGGGCACCAACTCCAGCTCTTCCAACAGCAAGCTGGGGGTTACCACGCTTTGCGCGGGAAACGTTTGGTAATATGCTTCGGCGTCCGTACGCAAGTAGCTCACATTCGCATCGTCGCCCGCCGCTAAAATATCACGCAGTGCACGCGGGGTTAAATCGCTCACTTTTAAGCCATACACCGTCTCTTTGTGTCCGTCCGCGGTGTAAATGCGCTGGGCCGTAGCCAGCGTGGTTTTGTTTTCCGTCATCGGCGGGAAAACAGGCAAGATATAGCAATATTCCAGCTCCAGTTCCCGGCATTTCTCCAAGAGTTGTTGTTCCAATTGCTCCGCTGCAACCGGGTCTTTGGCTTTTAAAAACACATTGGTTAACCGCTCGCGCGGCAAGGATGGCTCGGCCATGCGCGCATGGCCGTTGCTGCGGGTTTTTTTATCCGCCGGGCGCGACGAGCGCGGCAACGTGCGCAGTT
>CAMVRX010000001.1 GCA_947170005.1 uncultured Elusimicrobium sp. | reverse complement strand
TTATTTTCGGTAAGGCTTTAGGTCCCGGTCTTTTGACGATAAACGGCCAAAAAATTGATTTATATGCAACGGGCGCTTATTTGGGTTATGTTCCGGTTAAACCGGGCAAAAACGAACTTGTTCTTGAGTATTCGGGCGGTGAGAAAACCTATCAGGCAGTGCGTAATGTAGAAGTGCAAGGCATTGATAAAGATGCTTATTTTAAAACACCTCATTTGCTTGAAGGTACTGCTTTTCCTAAAGGCGATAGTGAACTCTCAAATACTTCTGAAATTACTTTTAAAGTGGAAGCAAGCCCCTATCATAAAGTCACGGTTTCTTTGCCGCCTCTTTTTAATGAAATGGAACTTGAGGAAGAGGTTTTAAACCCGACCATTTATAAAAAAACTATAATTTTAGGGGCCGATAAAATTTTAAAAAACGCTAAAAAACCTGTTTATAAAATTTACACTTACGGCGGGAAATACAAAGATAAAATTTCTGCCGAAGGTAAAATCAAAATCTTACCTGAAAATGAAATTATAAAACCGGCAAAAGTACGCGGTCAAAATTTGCGTTTGCGTTTGCAGTCTAATAAAGGTGGCGGCTATGATTATCAAACACGTATTTTTAATGCAGTTTTGACAGAAGGTAAAATTGAGGGTTTTTATAAAGTTATTTTGGATGAAAATAAAATAGGTTATTTAGATCAAACCTTATTAGACACGACAAAAAAAGTTTCTTTACCCCGGAATATCATTTGGCAAGTTGATACAAAAGAACAAGATAATAAAACCACCATAACTATTAAAAATACTGAGCGTGTTAGTTTTTCTACCGATCAAACAGACCAGTCTTTTAGTATCATTTTATATAATACTCAGGCGATAAATACCTTTAATAAAGATGCAAAAACCAAACTTATTAACGGGCTTGATTATGAAGTTTTATCACCTAGCACAAAAAAAATTACGGCACGTTTTCAAAATGGTAAACGTTTACGCGGGTTTAATTATAAATACGAAGAAAATAATTTAATTTTTGAACTTTTTACTTCCCGTGATTTTGAATTTACTTCAAAACTTCCTCTTAAAAAACTACGTGTTGTTTTAGATCCTGGACACTCCCCAAAAAGGACAGTTCCTTATGATGGTGCCGTTGGTCCCAGCGGTTTGCTTGAATATGAAATGAATTATAAAATAGCACTTGCCGTAAAGAAGGAACTTGAAAAATACGGTGCTTTGGTTTTTATTACTAAAGATAAAAAGGAAACATTAGGTTTAAGTGACAGAACTTACCGTGCCGGTTTATTGAACCCGGATTTGTTTTTAAGTTTACATTTAAATGCTTTGCCTGATTATATTAATCCTCTGAAACGTGAACTTGGGTTTTCTTTTTACTATTATTATCAGCAAGGAATTCCGCTTGCAAAAGCGATGGAAAAAAGTTTTTCAAAGAATATCGGCCTTCCGGATAATGGTTATTATCAGGCAGATTTTGCCGTCGTGCGCGGTATGCCGCAAGTGCCTGCTTTGCTTATTGAAAGTTTATACATGATGGTACCTTGGCAGGAAGAACTTTTAAAACGCCAGCGTTTTATTGATTTGCTTGCCTCAACTATTGCCGAAGGTGTTTTGTATTTTGAAAACCCGAAATGGGCGCAAAAAAATATTCCTTTACAGATGGAAAGCCGCCGTAAAAATTTGGAAGAAACAATTTTGAAAGCGGAAGATATAAATTCAAACGAAAAGAGATAAATATTTTTTTGTTATAATTTATTTAGCAGTAGAGAAGTACAAAATTTTTGATGGACTTGATTTTTAGGGCCGTTTAGAGCGGCACGGACTAACTTTTGTTAGTCGATATTCGAGCTAAAAATGAAGTCGTTTTTCATATCTTTCAGATATGAAGGCGATTTTGTTTTAAGCGTTCGAATATCCTTAAAATGAGATCGCCTTTTTATTTGGCGATTTTTGAAAATAAAAAGCAAAGGAGAAGATATGAAAAGCAAAAAACAAATAAACCAAAATGAACAAAAAAATAAAAATCTCAAGTTAGGTTTTACTTTGCTTGAACTGCTGGTAGTAGTTTTGATTATTGGTATATTGGCCGCAGTTGCTTTGCCCCATTATAATAAAGCAATTTTAAAGGTACAGTTGAAAAAAGGTATGCTATTAGTGGAAAGTTTATTTCAGGCGCAACAGTCTTATTTTCTCATGCATGGAACTTTTGCAACTGATATTGATGAATTAGAAATAACAGCTCCAATAAATTATTCATGTAAGAAAATAAAAAATTATATTGAGGCATATTATCAATGTGATTTTGGTCAAATTGGCCTTCGTGATTCATTTTCTAATGTACAATATCAACCATCTGGAGGGAAAAGAATTGCATATTTACATTTTTTTAAAGATACGACTATATCAGGCGTGGGAAAAATGAAAGCAGGTGAAATTTGGTGTTTTGCTGGTTCCGATAGAAAAATAAGCCAAGAAATTTGTGAAGATCTTGGTGGTCAATTGACATATTATGATTCTTCTTTAAAAAGATATAAAGTTAGGTAGTTTTTATAGGAAAAAGGGATTTGCCTTTCCGTCATTTTCTTGACGGAAAATGCTCCAAGGCCCGGGCTCGCGGTTTTTGCCTTGCTTCGCAAACAAAAACATCGCTCCGCCCTTCAAATCCCGAAATTGCACTCAATTTTGGAGAAGGGATTTGGCCACAAGTCGCCTTACTGACGTGCGGCGCTCGCGGCCCCGCCTCGCCATCCTCGCCTTTCACTCCGTTCAAACTCGGATAAGGCTCCGGCTTTCAATCCCTGCCGCACACCAAGCAGTTGGTGTGCTACTGGATAAATTTAAAAACCACCCCTTCGGGTGGTTCTTTAAATTTGCCCAGTACAGGGATTGAACCTGTGACCTTTCCCATGTCAAGGGAACGCGCTACCGCTGCGCCAACTGGGCTTAAAACAACTTAAATTGTTTTGTTGGCGCGTTCCCTTAGCGGGAACGAACTTTATCTTACAAGCGCTGCGCCAACCGGGCGTACAACTTACACGCTACCTAAGTATTATAGCATATTTGGAAAGCCCCTAATAAATGATATAATACCCTTAGACTTAGTGAGGAGGTGTCCGCACACCCGCGTTTACGCGCACGATACAATTTGATTCTGTTTTTGGAATTGTGCCTAAGGGGCACAAAGAGCTTTTAGTAATAAAAGCATAATGCAAGTCCAAAAACGGCTGTTTAAGACACAAAACCAATGGCCTTATAACCCAGGGGTTTTGTGTCGAGTGTTTATCGTCTATATAGATGATATTCCACGGCTGTTTTGTATTGGGTTACTTGCATTAGCTCAAGCGAAGTGGCCGTTTTTGTTTGGGCTCGGCAAATAAATAAGGAAACATAAAATGAAAAAAACAAACACCCGGCGGGGTTTTACGCTCATTGAACTGTTGGTAGTAGTGCTGATTATCGGTATTTTGGCAGCAGTAGCCGTGCCGCAATACCAAAAAGCGGTAGTTAAAAGTAGGTTTGTAGAGGCTTTGACAAAATTGCAAGCAATAGGAACCGCGGACCAAGTATGTCAACTAAACAAGGGAAGTCTATGTGATTTTAGCGAATTGGATATAGAAGCGGGAACCGACCTTGGAAATCTCATAGAAACGGATAATTTCTTTTATTATCCAAGTGCACAGGGGATTATGCCCAATGTTTCCGCCTATGCTGTGTACAAAAAAGAAGACGTATGTTTATGTTATATGAATAACGGAGAAATTTGGATAAAACAAAACGATTCATGTCTCGGTGATGAAACTTCCTTTGATTATGCCCAATTATTGGGGCTCCCCGAAGAGGATGCAAAAGGAAGCAGCCCTTGTGCCTGTTGTTAAATAGCAAACAAGCCCTTGCAAAATGCAAGGGCTTGTTTATAATGGGACGGCAACAAAATTTACACAATTTTGTCTTGTTCTTCTTTTACTTTTTCCAGCTCTTTATCTACGCGGGCAGCCAGGCGGCGCAAAACGGCTTGCGTGTTCTTTTTCCACTCTTTAAGCTCGCGCAGTTGGGCTTGCAGGTTTTTAAGCTCCAGGTTGCCTTGTTCCAAGTTGCGCAGGCGGTTTTTGAGCGTGGCATTCTCCCCCGCCAGTTCTTTTTGGCGGGCGAGTGTTTGCGTGATTAAAAGTTCCAGCTGTTTTAGTTTTTCTTGCATTAGCGCAGCTCCGCGCCTACCTGGGTTTTTAGCTGTTCCACAATGCGGGCAAAGGCCGTGTCAATTTCTTTATCTTTGAGCGTGCCGTCTTTTTTGCTAAAAGCCAAGCTAAACGTAACGCTCTTTTTGCCTTGCGGTAAACGCTCGCCCTGGTACACGTCGATTAAGTGATAAGCCAGTTCCACGTCCAACGGTGTTTTATCCAGCGCGCTGGTAATTTGCGCGTAGGTTACATCAGCATTTAGTACCACCGACAAGTCGCGCAGAGACGGCGGGAACACAGCCACGTCGGCTGCGGGTTTAAAGTCGCGCGCGGAATAATTTTTTTCAATCTGCTTGGTGGCCCATTCAAACGCCCACACTTCGCTGGTTTTTACGCCCAACGCTTTTAAGGTAAGCGGGTGAAGTTTGCCAAACACGCC
The DNA here is from genome assembly GCA_947170005.1 of uncultured Elusimicrobium sp. GTDB lineage: Bacteria > Elusimicrobiota > Elusimicrobia > Elusimicrobiales > Elusimicrobiaceae > Avelusimicrobium. Next base: position 42,444 of record CAMVRX010000001.1, on the reverse strand, counting down.
GATGACTTTGCCGCCTTGCAAAATATCCATACTGATTTTAGGGTGCATATACACAGGCGCAGTTTTAGACGGAGCGAACGTCACGTCCGCCTTACAAAGCACCGTTTGCATCAAGCCTTTGAGCCAGTAAAAATCCACCGGGCGCGAAGGCGTGGCAAAGAATTTGTTTTCTTCCACATTTCCGGTCAACACGCCGGCCACGGTGTAATTTTCCACCGGGAAGCCTTTGATATTTTGGAAAGTTTTGCTGGTTTCAAACAGTTTTAAATCACTGCTTCCAAAGCGCAAATTGCTCTCCACATTTTTGATAAGTGAGGGCAGTAGCGTCGGGCGCAAATAATCCCACCCTTGCGCAAGTGCGTTTTTCACGCGGATGCAAAAGCGCTCATCCGCGCCAAACAGTTTTAGTTCTTTCTCGCCAATAAAGTCAATGTTTTTGCACTCGCAAAACCCGGCACCGATAAGGGCACTTGCGTACATTTTGCCCAGGTCAATGCCCTTAGGGTTATCGGCAAACACCACGTGCGCGCGCGTGGCCGAAACGGGGATATTATCATACCCGGCAAAGCGGGCCGCTTCTTCGGCCAGGTCCCACTTGTGGTTGAGATCACGCCGGTGCGTGGGGGCTTGGAATTTCCACACCGGGCCGCTGCCGTCAAACTTAGCGGCCAAGCGGGCAAAAATATCTTTGAGCTTATCTTCAGGAATGTTTGCGCCCAAAATGGCGTTAATTTCGCCGGGCGTAAACTCCACAATTTTGTTTTCAAACTTTTGCGGGTAAACGTCGTTTATTTCGCTTGCCGTGCCGCCGCAAATTTGCACAAACAAGTCACTCGCGCGGCGCATGGCCAGCAGTGCGCCCTCAATATCGCTGCCGCGTTCAAAGCGTTGCGAAGAGTCGGACGAAATAGCAAATTTTTTGACGGTTTTGTTAATGGTAGGCGGGTTGAAATAAGCGGCCTCAATAAAAATATCTTGCGTGTCATCCTGGATGCCGCTATTCGCGCCGCCCATAATGCCGGCCAGTGCCGTGGCTTTTTTGCCATCGGCAATGAGCAAGCAGTTTTCGGTAAGTTCCAGTTCGCGCCCGCCCAGTACAGTAAATTTTTCGCCAGGTTGGGCATTGCGCACCACCACTTTACCGCCTTCCACTTCGCGCAAGTCAAACGCGTGGAGCGGATTGCCCAGCTCAAACATTACATAGTTGGTTACGTCCACCAGTGCATTTTTGGGGTTGAGGCCCATGGCCGCCAAACGTTCTTTCATCCATTCGGGGGACTGCACATTCTTCACGCCGCGAATAATGCGCCCGATGTAGCGCCCACAGCCTTCCTGGTTTTGGATTTCCACGGGAAGTGCCAGGCCTTGGCCGGGGATATCTTTAATTTGCGGGAGCTTAACGGGCTTGTTTAACAAAACACCCAGCTCGCGCGCGACCCCTAAGTGCGAAAGCAAGTCCGGACGGTTGGAGGTAATTTCCAGTTCAAAAATCGTGTCGGCTTTGCCGTAAAGGGTGGAAACATCCGTTCCCAGCGGCAAGTTTTCATCCAATACCAAAATGCCGTGTGCCCGGGTATGGGTAAGGCCCAACTCGTCGGACGAGCAAATCATCCCTTCGGATTCTACCCCGCGGATGACGGCCGGCTTGAGCACAATTTTACCCAGCCGCGCGCCTACTTTGGCCAGCGGCACTTTTTGGCCGACGGCCACATTGGGCGCGCCGCACACCACGCGCTGCGTGACGCCGCTGCCTTTATCCAGGGTAACTAAATGCAAATGGTCCGAATTGGGGTGATCCTCAATTTTAATAATTTGGGCCACGTGCACGCCTTCAAAATCGGCCCCGGTGGTTTGCATGCTGGCTACCTCAATGCCCAGGTCCGTGAGTTTTTTAGCCAGTTCTTCGGGCGTTAAGTCTACGTCAATAAAATCTTTTAACCAAGAATATAGAATTTTCATACCGGCTCCTAAAATTGTCTAAGTAAGCGCACATCGTTCTCGTAAAACGCGCGGATGTCTTTAATGTTAAGCATCATCATGGCCAGGCGTTCCACGCCCATACCAAAGGCGTAGCCGCTAAACTCACTCGGGTCGATGCCGCAGTTTTTTAGAACGTTGGGATGAACCACCCCCGCACCGAGCATTTCAATCCAACCGTTTTGTTTGCACACGTTGCAACCCTTGCCTTGGCAGAAGACACACTTGACGTCCACCTCTACACTGGGCTCCGTAAACGGAAAGAACGACGGGCGGAAGCGGATTTCCGCTTTGTCGCCAAACAGGCCTTTCATAAAGGCCGTAAGGTCGCTCTTGAGGTCGGCCAGGGAGACATTTTTATCCACATACAGCCCTTCAATTTGGTGGAACACCGGGCTGTGGGTAGCGTCCAAACTGTCGTTGCGAAACACGCGCCCCGGTGCCATAATGCGCAGCGGCGGTTTGTGTTTTTCCATATACCGGCTTTGCACGTTAGACGTGTGCGAGCGGAGCACCAGCGGCGCCTTGGTATCTACAAAAAAGGTATCTTGCGCATCGCGTGCCGGGTGGTGCAGCGGCACGTTTAACAAATCAAAATTGTGTTTTTCATCTTCCACCCACGGCCCTTCGGCCCATTCAAAACCCAGGCGCGCCAAAATGGTGGTCATGCGGTCTTGCGCTACAGACAAGGGGTGTTTGTGCCCGCAAGCTACGGGGTAACCGGGCAGTGTTAAATCAATATTGGTTTTGTTGAGCTCGTCGTTGATTTCTTTGGCAGCAAAAAAAGCGGCTTTTTCGTCCAATGCGGCGGTCAGCTCGGCCTTGAGGGCGTTGCCCAAAGGGCCGGCTTGTTTTTTGTCTTCTATAGAAAAGTCTTTAAGGCCTTTTAACAGGTCGGTAAGAGCGCCTTTGCGCCCCAGGGCAGCCACACGAAGCTCCTCCACCTCGGCGGCGGATTGTGCGGCATTGATTTTGGTTTTGTATTCTTGTGCGATGGTTTCGCACGCGGATTTGAATTCTAAAATGGTCATGGTAATATTATAGTAAATTCCGCACGCGTAGCACCAACAACACCTTGGCGATGAAAATTCCGCACGCGTATGTACGCGTGCGGGAAATACAAAAGCCTTTCTTTTTGTTTTTAACAACAACCGCAAGCATCCTCTATTTCCCGGATGTTGAGCAGTTTTGCATAATCAAAACTAGTGTGGGGCGTTCCACACGTTTCTGTATTTTGTGAAATAGTTAATTGGGAATGCACGCTTTCCTCATAACTATCTTCGTTGGCGTCATTATAGTAACACAAACATACATCTTCATCTAAATAGGCTGCCGTAGGACCGGGAAACCCGTTGTAACCATCGTACGACGTAAAATCAAAATGTGTGGTTGTGAAACCGTATTGATTTCCACCTGGAAAATCAATATCTAGATTTGACAACTTGTTACACTCATTTCCACCCTTTCCACTTAAGAGGCAAATATCTTTTGCTTGCTTTATCTGTTTTAATACGGTAATAGCCTCCGCAAACCGTGCTTTTACTACTGCTTTTTGGTATTGCGGCACGGCTACCGCTGCCAAAATACCGATAATCAGCACCACCACCAAAAGCTCAATAAGCGTAAAGCCCTTGGCAAAACAACATTGCGTAAAACCCCGCCGGGTATTTTTGTTGTTCATATACATCCTCCTCTTTATTTCAATTCTTTCAGTTTTGAGGACGTACAAACGGCTGATACATTCGGTTTCAGCAAAATAACCCAACATAACAGCCGTAGCTCTCCGCCAAGCGGAAAACATTCGGCGCACGCGGGCCGTCGCCTTTGTGCACCTAATCGGCTGTTTTTGACTTTGCTGAATACTTCCAAGAAGTAACCCGTATGCTCTATACGGCTCAAAAACAGATCAAATTGTATGTATAGTATAATAAATAAAGTTCCAAAAATAAAGTACAATAAACTATATGGCAAAAGATATCGTCCAAGTAGAAATCAAGCGCATCCCGCTGGAGGTGGAAAACTCGGGCCTGGGCGGAATGGAACTGACCGAATTGGCCGCGCAAGTGGAAAATTACATGCTGCAAGTGCAAATGGACGGCGAAATTGACACGTTAAAACAAGCCCTGCACGCCGCCTTGTATTTTGCCGGACAAGCCTACTTAAAAAGCCAAAACGAGGGCGGCAAACGCCAGGAAGAACTCAGCCGCCTGGATGAACTGATTTTGAAATTAAAAGCCGCGCAGGAAACCAAATGAACACCGAAGCCATGCCCTTGGCCGCACGCCAAGCCCCTAAAAAACTGGAGGATTTTGCCGGGCAACCGCACCTGTTGGGCCCGGGTAAAATGCTGCGCCGTTTGCTGGAAGCCGATATGATTAAATCGGCAGTGTTCTTTGGCCCGCCCGGTTGCGGTAAAACCGCTACGGCGCGCTATATTGCCTCGCGCACACAAGCCTACACGGTGGAGTTAAACGCCGCCGCTGCCGGCGTGGCGGACCTTAAAAAAGTGCTGGCCGAAGCCAAAGAGCGCGCAGTAACCCCTTCCTTTGACCAACGCCGCACGCTGGTGATTTTAGACGAAATCCACCACTTTAATAAAACACAGCAAGATGTACTGCTGCCCTCCGTGGAGCGCGGGGATATTATTTTAATCGGCATTACGACCGAAAACCCGTATTTCTACATTAACAATGCGCTACTCTCGCGCTTTTCGGTGTTTGAATTTAAGCCGCTTGGTGACAAAGATTTACTTAAAATCTTAACGCGCGCGGCCGAAAACGAAAACGCCAAAATAGACAAAGACGCGGCCGAATTTTTTATCACCCAAGCCAACGGCGACTCGCGCAAAATGCTAAACGCCGCCGAACTGGCGTTTGTTACCACCGCGCCCGACAAAAAAGGCAAAAAACATATCACGCTGGAAATTGCCCAAGAGTGCATTCAAAAGCGCCACCTGCGCTACGATAAAAAAGGCGACGAACACTACGATATTATTTCCGCTTTCATTAAGTCCATGCGCGGCTCGGACCCCGATGCCGCCGTCTATTGGCTGGCCCGTATGCTTGAAAGCGGTGAGGACCCGCGCTTTATCGCCCGGCGCATTCTCATTTGCGCGTGCGAGGACGTCGGCCTGGCCGAGCCCTACGCCGTGATGATTGCCCAAGCCGCCTTTGCTGCGGCCGAAGAACTGGGCATGCCCGAAGTGCGCATTCCCTTGGCACACGCCGCTATTTACGTGGCATGCTGCCCCAAAAGTAACTCAGCCTATTTGGCGGTGGATAAGGCCCTGGCCGAAGTGCGCGAAGGCCGCTACCGCCCGGTGCCCGACCACCTCAGAAGTGGCGGTAAAAACCGCGGCTATAAATACGCACACGATTTCAAAAACCATTACGTCAAACAACTCTATATGCCCGACCCCGTCAAATTCTTTGAGCCGGGCACCCTGGGGCGCGAGGCTGCGCTCATCCAAAAACTCAAGGAACTCAAAGGAGAATAAATGGAGCCCGAAGCCCCGTTTAGAGGTCAAGTTTTTACCGTTACTGCCCTTACGCTGGCCGTCAAACAAATGATGGGCGGCGTGTTCCGTGACATTTTTGTAGAGGGAGAAGTGAGCAGCTTAAGCGAGTCCGCCAACGGGCACCTCTATTTCAACTTAAAAGACCGCGAGGCCCTGCTGGCCGCCGTGATGTTCAAGTGGGATGCGCGTAAATACTCGCTGGAACTCCAGGACGGAGTGCAAGTGCGCGTGTGGGGCAGCTTGGACGTGTATGCCAAGTCCGGCCGGTATCAAATTATTGTTAAAAAAGTAGAAGCGTTGGCCAAGGGCAACTTGTATTTGGAATTTGAACGGCTTAAAAAGAAACTGGAGAGCGAAGGCCTTTTTGCGCCCGAACATAAAAAAGAAATCCCCGCTTACCCGCAGCGTATTGGGGTGGTAACCTCGCCCACCGGGGCCGCGGTGCGCGATATTTTGTCCGTGTTAAAACGGCGCAACCCGCACTTGGAAGTGTTCATTGCCCCTGTTTTAGTGCAAGGGGACGAAGCCGCCGCGCAAATTGCACAGGCCGTAGAAGACTTGAACCATTTTACGCCCACGCTGGATGTGCTTTTAGTGGGTCGCGGCGGGGGCAGTTTGGAAGATTTGTGGGCGTTTAACGAAGAAATTGTCGCCCGCGCTATTTTTAAGAGCAAAATCCCGGTCATTTCCTGCGTGGGGCACGAGGTGGACTTTACCATTGCCGACTTTGTGGCCGACTTGCGCGCCCCTACCCCATCGGCAGCCGCGGAACTGGTGGTGCAAAACTCCCAAAACACCGCTACGCAAATTGCCAATTTGCAAAAACGGATGTTACAAGCCGTGTCTTTATTTTACGAGCGTTTCAAAAGCCGCTTTGATTTGGCGGTAAATTCACGCGTGTTAAAAGACCCGGAAATTTTAACGCAAGCCAAAGAGCAGGAGCTGGACGAACTTTCTTTGCGTTTGGAAACCGCTTGGGCGGAAAAACTCACTAATTTTGTGCACCGCTTTGACGTAGCTTGCCAAAAACTTCGCGCGTTGGGGCCGCAAGCGGTATTAAAACGCGGCTACAGCATTACGCGCAAGCAAGACGGCACTGTCATCAGCCGCGTGGGACAGACCGTCCCCGGCGAAAAGATTTACGTACAAGTACAAGACGGTATGATTCATACGGAGGTTAAATAATGCCTAAACTAACTTTTGAAAAACAACTGGCACGTTTGGAAGAAATTGTGCAAAATTTGGAAGAAGAACAAACGGATTTAGATGCTTCCGTCAAACTCTTTGAAGAAGGCATCACTCTTTCCAAAGAATTGGCGCAAAAATTGGAAACGGTTAAATTCAAAGTACAAGAACTTAAAAAGAAAGGGAGTGAGCTGGTAGCCGAACCTTTTGATACCGAACTGGCCGAGGGAGCAGATGGCGAAGAATAAACTGCGCTTGGACCAAGCGCTGGTGGAGCAAGGCTTTTTTAACAGCCGCACGCGCGCGCAGGCCTCCATTATGGCGGGCGAAGTGCTTGTTAATAACCAAGTGGAAACCCGCGCCGACCGCACCATTTTGCCCGAAGATGTAATTGCCCTCAAAGAAAAATCATGCCCTTACGTTTCGCGCGGCGGCTTAAAATTGGCACACGCACTCAAACATTGGCACATTGATTTAACAGGCAAAGTATGTGTGGATATTGGCGTAGCCACCGGCGGGTTTAGCGATTGTATGATTCAAGCCGGGGCAAAAACCGTGTACGGCGTAGACGTAGGTAAGGGCCAACTGGCGGACGAAATGCGCCGCTATAACAATTTTATTTTCAAACCCGAAACCAACGCCCGCTATATGACGCCGGATTTGTTTGATACGCCCCCGCAGTTTGCGGCGGTGGATGTGTCCTTTATTTCGCTTACCATGATTATGGAACCATTATTTAGAGTGATGGCCCCTCAAAGCGAAATTGTCTTTTTAATTAAACCGCAATTTGAGCTGACCCCCAAACAAGTGCCGCACGGCATTGTCAAAACCGACGAAAACCGCCAACTGGCTATTGCGCGCGTGCAAAACTATTTTGAAGAAAATTTACGCACCCAATATAATGCCGTGGGCGGGGATGTGATTGAGTCCCCCATCAAAGGCACCCACGGCAACACCGAATTTCTGTGGCACGTGGCATTAAACAAACCTAATTGATTAGACTGATTTGTTTAACAACACATACACGTATCTTCATCCACCTCCGGGATATTTAATAATTGTGCATAATCGTAAGAGGCCGGGTTTTGGGCACAATTAGAATTTTCTCTGTCTTGGTAAAGTACAAATGTTTGGTCTTTGGTATAGCAAATACACACTTCTTCTTTTTTGTAACCGACTGATGCTAGTACATAGTTATTACCATTACCATCTCCCGCATTATAAAAAAAGTTGTCGCTGTCTCTTACCTCATCCCAAAATAGCTGGCCTTCAGGGTTTTCCCCGTGTTCCAACTTATACACTTGGGTCCTTTGGGCCAGATATTTTAGGTTTACAAACGCCTCGGTAAACCTGCTTTTGGCTACCGCCTTTTGGTATTGTGGTATTGCCACCGCCGCCAAAATGCCGATAATCAGCACTACCACCAAGAGCTCAATTAAAGTAAAGCCTTTGGGAAGAACAACTAGCTGCGTGAAACCCCGCCGGGTGTTGCTTTTTGTCATACGTTTTCCTCTTTGTTTTTAATTTTTACAATTTAACCTGTCCGGAAAACGCATGCAAAAACGGCTACTGCACCTATGGGATAGCAACAAACCATACATACAACAGCCGTAGTTTACCGCACGAAACGATAAACATTGAGCATAAAGAAATGGGTTTCGAAGGTCCATCTCTTTATGCCTAAGGCAGTTGTTTTTGGCGTTGCTATCACCTAAAAAGGTATGCGTTTCTAAAACGCTTCCAAAAACAGATCAAATTGTATTTTTACTTCTTCTTTATTCTACATAATTTCTTTCTAATTTACACCCCTTCAGTCCCTGGGGCCTAGGCCCAAGTGCCCTACAACCCCGCCATGGCACACACGGTTGAGGAGATCGCCCACGTGTTGCCCTGTTTGGTACAAAGCAGACTTTAGACTTTTATCCATAAAAGCGGGCAGAACCTCAAATAGGTTCCGCCCGCTTTTTTGGCACTCCAATCTTACCGGGACATAGCGGCCTTTACATCCACACCCATGGCCGTAGGCACCCCGTTGCTGTCCACACATACCAGGGTCGTTTTTCCCTTGGTGCACAAGCGACCGTTTTGGTTAGTAATTACATTTTCAAATACAATTTTAATGTCCGAAATTTCCAATACCTTCGTGTCTACGGTAATAACGTCCCCGTAGCGCACGGGATACTTATATTCCACCTCTTGCCGGGCCACCACAAAGTACTTCCCGCGCTGCATTAAGTCCGGCACGGAAAACCCTTTTTGAGCCATATACAAGGTGCGGGCCTCCTCAAAGTATTTTAAGTAATTGGCGTAATAGACCACATTTCCGCAATCGGTATCATGGTAAAAAATAGTTTTTTGCATAGGGCTCCTCTTTTTAGGTGTTGCAAGATTTCATATAATAAATTATACTTGATTTATCAGGTGAACGGATATGAAAACCGAAGAAATTATAGACCGCTTGCGTCACCCGCAAAAGTACTACAAAATGCCGGCTACGTTGCAAAAAGACGTGCTGCAAACCCAAGAGCCCAGGCCGCTTAAAGAGCACTCTTTCTTAACTATGCTGGCCTTGGGTCTGGCTGCCGCAGTGGTGGTGATAGCCGCTTTGGTTTGGTTGATTACCAGCAATTTAAAAACGCGGGCGGATAATATCCTGGACTCTATAAACCCCCAACAGCTGCAAGGTCCCGCCGCCCAGGCCGAGTTTAATCCGTCCAAAAATGTGACCTACGTACAAATTTACGAAGGGCAGGACCGTAACGTAGCCGTGGACGAACTGGGCACCACGCTGCCAGTTATTAACCGGTTTAATTTTCAATCCATTACCGCCAAAAACTATGGCATTATCGGTATGGCACCGTGGGCACTGACGGAAAACCTCTCCGCTAATATCAAAGACCCGGAACTTATCCGCTACCTGCTTAACCGCCAGGAAGTAGGCGAAGCCTTCATTACCCGCGGGGATGTGGCCCCCTTACTGGCCGACCCGCAATTACTCGCGGCATTTGCCCAAGATGCCGCAGCGATGAACGACTTTTTTTACAGTGATGTAGTACAACAAATTTTAGCCAACCCGGAGCTAGTACGCAAAATCGGCGGCAGCCGGTTTATGAGCTATTTGCTCACCAGCAAAGCCGTTAAATATTACCGCGATCATCCGCAAGAAGCGGTTAAAATTATCCACGCCAACCCGGTGTTGGAAGATTTGCAGCAAAACCCGGCCGTGCGCCAAGCGGTGACGGAAAACTATTACCTAAAAAGCATTGCCCCGCAACTGCTGGAAACACAAACTACCTCCCCCAAAAAATAAGGTTGCACGTGGGCGCAAAAAGTGCTATACTATAGAGGTAGCATAAACCGTTTTTGCGGGCGTGGTTCAATGGTAGAACGCGACCTTGCCAAGGTTGAGACGAGAGTTCGATTCTCTTCGCCCGCTCCATTTAACAGGCCCCCTTCTTGCGAAGGGGGCCTGTGTGTTTGTATAAAATCCTTTTTTATTTCTTTAGCACATCGGCTACACACGGGGGCACTAAGTCGCACACGTCCCCCCCTGCCGCCACGGCTTCTTTCACCGCAGAAGAACTGATAAACTGATATTTTTCATCTGCCGGCAAAAACACCGTTTCCAACGCGGGGTTAAACCGTTTGTTAAAATACACTTGGGTACGTTCCTGGTTCCAATCGTGGGCGCTGCGCAGCCCGCGCACTACGGTGGTGTACCCGTGCGTTTTCATATAATCCGCCAGTAAGCCCTCGGCACTGTCTAGCGTGATATTTTCTTCCGCGCGCAGGGCTTCTTTTAATAAAGAGACACGCTCCTGCACAGTAAATTTAGTTTGTTTTTGAGGGTTGTGCAACACAACTACCACTACCGCGCCGAAAATAGCGCGGGCACGTTTAATTAAATCCAAGTGCCCGTTGGTAACGGGGTCAAAACTACCGGGGAATACCACTGGTTTCATAAAAACTCCTCTATACGTAGGCTTTCTATTATGGTATCATAATTTTATGATAAAAAACCCGTTTTCCGATGAAATTTACTTAAAACGCACCCACGCGCACACGCCCGATTTGCGCGATGAGTATTTCCGGGACCAAACTAAAATCATTCATTCGCTGCCGTTTCGCCGTCTTAAACACAAAGCGCAAGTCTTTTTTGCGCCTAAAAACGACCACATTTGCACCCGCATTGAACACGTGTTGCACGTGGCTACCATTGCGGCCACTATCTGCCGCGGGCTTAATAAAAGCGGCAACTGGCAGCTTAGTGAAGATTTGGCTTATGCCATCGGCCTGGGGCACGATATCGGTCACGCCCCTTTCGGCCACGAGGGCGAACGCGCCATTGACGCGTGCTTAAAACCCTCCGGCAAACGCTTTCTGCATGAACTCAACAGCTACCGCGTGGTAGAACATATTGCCAACTACGGCGAAGGCCTCAATTTAACTTTTGCCGTGAAGGACGGCATCATCTGCCACTGCGGTGAAGATTTTGCCAACAATGCGCTGCGCCCCGGCCAAACCCCCAACGATTTGGAAACCATTACCGGCCGAACGCAAATGCCTTCCACCTACGAGGGCTGTATTGTGCGCCTGGCCGATAAAATTGCCTACTTTGGGCGCGATATTGAGGACGCCATTAAGGCCGATTTAATTACCCGTGCCGACATTCCGCAAGACGTACGCAAAGAAATCGGCACCTCCAACGGGGAAATTATCAATACGCTTACGCTGGATTTAATCGGCCATTCCAAAGATAAAGATTTTATCGGTTTTTCGGCCGACAAATTTGATTTAATTTCCCAACTGCGCGATTTTAATTACCAACGCATTTACTGCAGCGAAAGTATGCTGCGGCGCAAAGAAATCGTATCTAAATGTTTGCGCGACGTGTTTGATTATTTCCGCGCGCTGTTTAAGCAGCACGGCTTTGATTATGAGGCCTACGCACGCGAACCCCACCAAGCGGCCCGCGGGTTTGGCAATTATCTAAAATCCATGCGCGGTTTTTATAAAGAAAACGCTGCCGAAATTGACAGCGCGATTGCCGACTATATTGCCGGGATGACGGATTCGTTTGCGCTGGGCGTGATGGAAGAAGTATTACTACCTACTGCCGTAAATTTCTTTAATTAAATTGCACTCAATGAAGAAAAAATTATGTTAGAATAGGAATGTAGGAAAATACAATTTGATCTGTTTTTGGAACCGTATAGAAAGTGTACGGGTCACTTTTGGGAACCCAAAAGTTTCATCTCACTCCAAAAACAGCCGATTTAGGCGCAGCCGGGGACTATAGCCCTGTCTGTGCCGAGTGTTTCCCGCTTAGGCGGGAAACCCGGCTGTTATACGTGAGGACAGTGAGATGAACTCTTCGTATAGTGGCCGTCTTTTTATACTTCCTAAACGGGTTAATAAAACTCAAAAATAAGGAGTATAAAATGAAATCAAAAAACACCCGGCGGGGTTTCACGCTCATCGAACTGTTGGTAGTGGTGCTGATTATCGGTATTTTGGCAGCCGTAGCCGTACCACAATACCAAGTAGCTGTAGAAAAAAGCCGCGCAGCCGAGGCTGTATTGATGTTAAAAAATGCACGGGATGCGTATGAACTATGGCAGTTAGAACATAGCGTTTCGGACGAAAATATCCCAAAAAATATTGTAGATTGGGCAAGCGGAATTTGGAGTGAGGAAGAAACGGTCTTCTGTACAAAATATTTCCAGTATGAGTTTGCTGGCCCAGATATTACTGCTTGGCGTTCCAACAATACAGATAGCACGTGTGGAACAGCAGATTCTTCCACCTATAAGATAAACATTCAAGGAACTTTTCTGGGAGGAACAAGGAACAGTGATACATACTGCGAAGCTTTCGATGATATTGGCTACAAAGTATGCAAAGGTTTAGAAACCCATGGTTTTACAGTTTACGATGAGAGGGAATCTTAATAAAGCAGCTTACAACCCGTAGGCCAGGCTTTCAATCAAATACTCCGGGTAGCCTTTTTGGCGCATTTTTTCTTGCGTCGTCAAAAAGTTATACGGACAACGAAAAAACGTAAAGGTCCGTTGGTCCGTATCCCAAAGCCCGCACGCAGCGGCGGGGTTATGGTCGCGCGGTTTGCCGGCGGCCCCGGGGTTAATTACGTAGCGGCAACCCTCTTCTAAAGAAAGGGTTTGCTCAGGGGCCTGGGTTAGGCACATCTCACACGTTGAAGCAGCACCCTTCATGTAAAACTGCAAGTGAGTATGCCCCACAAAAAGAATTTGCCCTTGCCACAAGTGATAATACCCATTAAACTGGTCTGCGCTGTGGAAATACTCTTTAATCGGGTCCATGGGCGAGCCATGCACCACCGTAAAGTTTTCCCCCTGCACGGTAGCCGGCAGCGCCCGCAAATAGCTGGCCGCGTCCGGTGCCAAATTAGGCAAACTTTCTTCGAGCGATTGGATTGCCTCGTAATTAAACAAATTGCTTAAAGACGGAAATGCCAGCACTGCATCGTGGTTGCCCATTACGCTGGCTAACAAGGGGAGATGGCGCACACGGTCCACACAATCTTGCGCATCCGGCCCATAGCCAATCAGATCCCCGCATTGAATGTATTTTTCCGCACCGGCCTCTTGCAGTGTTTGCAAACACGCTTCCAGGGCTTCCAGGTTGCCGTGTACGTCCGAAAACACGCCAATGCGCATCAGGCCTCCACCAATGCTTCCAACTCTTCTTTTTTCTTGTTTTCTTCGGCGTTAGTGCGGTCGGCCAGGTTGACGGACATGACTTTGGATACGCCGCTTTCTTCCATGGTAATCCCGTAGAGCATGCGCGCGGCTTCCATGGTGCGTTTGTTGTGGGTAACCACAATAAACTGCGTAGATTTGGAAAACTCTTTAATCAGGTTCACGTAACGCTCCACATTGGCTTCGTCCAAAGCCGCATCCGCTTCGTCCATAATGCAGAACGGGGAAGGATGATGCGTAAAGAACGCAAACAACAAGGACATGGCCGTGAGCGTTTTTTCGCCACCGGACATGGAGTTAATGTTTAAGAGCTTTTTGCCGGAAGGCTGGGCGTAAATTTCAATGCCGGTTTCCAACAAATTATCGGGCTGCGTGAGTACCAAGTCGCACTCCCCGCCACGGAAGAGCGACTGGAAGATATTCTTAAAATGCATACGCACTTGTTCAAAAGTATATTTGAAGTTCTCGCGCGTGGTTTGGTTGATTTTGTTGATGGCGGACTTGAGGTCCTTTTTAGCACCATCCAAGTCGGCCATTTGCGCTTTTAAAAATTCGTTACGTTCATTTAATGCGTCGTACTCTTCGGGCGCGGTCATATTGACAGCCCCCATATTTTCGATGCGTTTGCGCATCATTTTTACGCGCTCGTAATCTACCTCTTTTTTACCGTAGTTCATCTCGGCTTCTTCGGGCGTAATGTTCCAGCTTTCAAAAAGGCTGTTGGCCACGGTGGTATGTTGGCGCCGGGCGTTAGCCAGGGCATTTTCCAAATTGTTTTTTTGCAAAGTGAGCTCAGAAGACTCTTTTTTGCAAGCATTGAGCGCGCTTAGTTTTTCGTCGTAATCTTTTTTAAGGGCCTCCAAGTCCGCACGCATTTGGTGCTCGTCAATTTCCAACTTAGCCAATGCGTCGCGCTCGGTGGACAGTTTAGCCTGGGTAGAAAGTTTTTCATCAGCCAAACTTTTCAAACGCAAATTGGAAGAAGCAATTTTTTCGTTGCGTTTGCCTTCATTTTCAGTCAAACTGTTAAATTCATACTCGGTAGATTTCAAATCCAGCTCTACGTTGTTTTTTTGGATGCGCACTTCATACAAAGCCGCACTTAACGTATTAATTTCATTTTTAAGCTCTTCGGCATCCTGGCGCAATTTTTGTTGGTGCGCTTTGATTTGAGCCGACCGTTTTTCGCACGCTTCGTGGCGGCTTTTGAGTTCGGCTACCTGTGTTTTAAGCGTGTTAATTTGCGCTTTGCGGTTATCCACACGCAATGTAATTTCCTGTTTGCGCGCGGCAGCTTTTTGCAGGGTTTCCTGCATTGCTTTAAGTTCGCGCTCTTTGTTGGTGCGTTCGTTTTGCACGGTATTAAGGGCTACCACCGCCTCTTGCGCTTGCGTGCGCAGCGTTTTTAAATGTTCATCGGCCTGGGTGATATCGGCTAGATTTTGAGCAATTTCTCCGGTCAGTTTTTCTTCCTGGGTGGTTTGGGCGGCAATTTGCTCTTTGACGCTTTCTTCTTCGCCCCAATAGGCTTCCGGCGCGCGGACGCTTTCGTCCCCGCCGCTTATAAAAAACCCGCCGTCCACCGTCCCGGCTTGGCAAGAATAGCTGCCGATAATCAGGTCAATTAAATCTTCCAATTCTGCTTTATAGGTAAGCTGTTTTTTAAGCGTGCCGGATTTTTCTACCGTAGCTTGCGGCACACTTTCCAGCACAATAAATTTAGCGCGCGCTTTGCCGGTTTTCTGCAAAAGTTCCAGCGCTTTGTGGACGGTTGCTTGCGTGTCACACAGCACAGCATCCAAATATTTCCCAAACGCTTCTTCCACCACTACTTGCAAATTCTTGGGGTATTTAAGCGCCTTGCGCAAGGTGCCTTTTACGCCGGGCAGTCCGGCTTGCGTGACCGTCTGAACCCCCACCCAGTACGGGTCGTTTTTCCCTTGGGTTTGGATGAGCTCCAATTTGGCGCTAAGCCCGGCACGGGCCGATTTTACCGCGGACAATTTCTCGTTAAGCGCGCTGCGCGCTTGTTGCAAATCGCGCAAAGCGGTTTCGCCTGCCACAATGGCTTGCTTGGACGTATCCGCCTCGGTTTGTTTGCCTTGCACGCGCAAGGTAACCTCTTGCAGACTTTCTTGCAAAGCGCTCAACCCTTCTTGCTGCGCTTGGCTGGCTTTTTCGGCCGCAATTAAATCTTCTTCTTCGCGCTGGATGGAAGATTCTTCCAACGCAATTTTATTGGAAACTTCCATCTGCTTTTGCACCACGTTCATTAGTTCATTGGACGTGCGCTGCAAATCACTCTCAGCGGTGCGCAAATCGTTTTCCATTTTTTGCGCGTCTGCCGTTTTGACGTTGTAATTTTCCTGCAGCGGATTTAGTTTAGCCGTAACAGCCGCTAAACTTTCTTTGAGTTTGGCAATCGCTGGGGCCAGTTCGGCTAAGCGGTTTTGGCCGCGTTGGGCTTCCGCGCCCGACGACGCAATTTGCGCCGTTAGTTCGGCGGTCAAGTTATCGCAGTTTTTAATGGCCCCTTCCAGCAAACCCACTTGGTATTTGCTGGCGGAAATTTTTTCGTTAAACGCAGCGGCCTCTTTTTGTTTATGGGTTAAATTTAAGTCCAGCGCTGCCGTGGCCCCTTCCTGGGCGGAAATGCGGTTTTCCAAATCGGCCAATTTTTGAACAATAGGCTGCAACTCGCCGGTGTGTTTGGCAATCAGCGCAGCCGATTCTTTTAAGGAGTGTAGCGAAATAGCAATCTCGCTCTCTTTAAGTTCTTCGCGGTATTTTTGATAGAGGCGGGCTTTTTTGGCCTCGCTGTCCAGCTTTTTAATTTGCTCGGTAATTAAGGCCACCGTGTCGGACAAGCGCGCCAAGTCCATATCCACACGTTCCAACCGGCGGATACATTCCTCGCGTTTGGCTTTGTATTTGGATACGCCGGCCACTTCTTCAAACATCTCGCGGCGCTGCTCGGCCGAGGCCGAAAGCACACTTTCCACACCGCCCTGGTCGATAATAGCATACCCGCCGCCGCCGATCCCGGTGTCCAAAAACAAATCGCGGATATCGCGCAAGCGGCATTGTACCTTATTAAGGTAATATTCGCTCTCGCCGGAGCGGAAAATTTTGCGGGTAACGGTAATTTCGTTAAAATCCAAGGGAAGCTGGCGCGAGGCGTTATCAAAAATCATACTCACTTGCGCCATATTAAGGGGGGCCCGTTTGGCGGTCCCGTTAAAAATAATATCCACCATCGAGCCGGAGCGCAAGGCTTTCCAGCTCATTTCGCCAATGGTCCAACGCACGGAGTCAATAACGTTGGATTTACCGCACCCGTTGGGCCCTACCACGCAGGTGATGCCGGGCTCAAAGTCCAGGCGGGATTTGTCTGCAAAGGATTTAAAACCGATGATTTCAATAGCTTTTAAATACATGTGTTTTCCCTAAGATATGGTTACATTATACCATTTTCCCACTCTTATATAGTAAGGAAATGGGGCTTTTTATTTCGTACGCGTACTAATATAAAAAGGTTACGAGGGAGCCCCGACTAAAAAAAATACTTGCAAAAAAAATTTTTTTTTATTATAGTGAAGGGGTACGACGTTTGTACGTTAATATTAACGACCATCCTTGAAGGAGGAGTTTAAAATGGCTGAAAAAGTATTGAAAGTTGGCATGGACCGCGAAGACGGTTTCTTGTACTACATCGACAAAGACGGTGACATCGCCCGTGTGCAAATGGCCCGCGGTGGCAAAAAAGGTGGCAAACCGAAAAAAGTAGAAAAATGCGGTATTAAAAAAGAAAAAGGATATCTCTATTTCTTAGACAAGAAAGGCGATATCTCCCGCGCCAAAATGGTAAACGCCAAATAACTTTGTTGTTTACTAAAAACCCCCGCTCACAAGGCGGGGGTTTTTGATTTAAGAGGGGCAAAACATATTTTCTAATCGTTGACCGCGGGCAGAAGTGCTTTCACAAATTATTTTCCCTACATCTTCTTGGGCCAATATTTCAGTTGGATGTTGGTAATTCAAAACAACCTGTAATTCCCTTGAATTATAACAAGGAAAATAATCACTCCACGAAGAGGGATCTTGCTGAGAAGGACAAAAAATTAAGCCCAAAGATCCTCCCACTTTTCCTCCCAAATGTCCATTATTTAATACGATACCCGGGCACCATATTTGATGTTTTTTACTTCCGGCCCAAGTACAATTGGAAGTAACATCAATATCCAAGTTAGATAAGTCCAAGGTATATTCGCCATTCGCTAAATAATAGATTTCCTGGCCTTTTAAAATAGCATCTACTAGCGGCATCACTTTTATCAGCTGAGCTTTATCTACGGCCTTTTGGTATTGTGGCAACGCCACCGCTGCCAGAATACCGATAATTAGCACCACTACTAACAATTCAATAAGCGTGAAACCCCGCCGGGTATTTCTTTCCTTCATTTTATGTTCTCCTTTTCTCTATTTAAGGAGCCCACAAAAACGGCCCTTGTCACCGAGACGAATCACCCCCTCAGCAACAAACAGCCGTAGCTTACCAAAACGGTAAACATTCGGCACCAATCAAACGGGTAATTAGTCCGCTTAACTGGTACCTTCAAACGGCTGTCTTTGGAGTGATTCGAGTTGGACTTCCAACGGGACCTACACTACATGCAGGCGTCCAAAAACAGATAGAAATTTTTTACGTCTTTTTCATTATATATAATTTCCTTGAAATTTTGCATATTTAAACATTTTCTCATCGCCGAGACCAACAGTCAGTACCCTAATTTATCCCTAAGCCTGTAGCTTGTGCCAGTACTTCCCCAAACACCGGGTAAAATAGTCAGTACCCTGATTTATCCTCAAGCCTGTAGTTTATGCCAGTATTTCCCCAAGCACCGGGTAAAACTGAAAGTAAGCTGATTTTTCAAATTTGAGTTTAGTTTGCAGGGAAAAGTTGGGCCGTAGCGTACGTCCACCGGACCGCACAAAGTGCGGCAAGTACGTGAGGCACAAGTCACTGCAAAATAAACCAAATTTGGAAAATTGTTGCCGAGGTATAAACAGGCATTGCGTCCGCCGTTGTTTTCCCCCCCTTGATTTTTTTAACTTTCTGCTTATACTACTAATAGTTAAAGGTTGGGAGGGATGAACTAAAGAATGCTAACATTAATTACCGCCCTTTAAACGCACCGGCTAGCAGGTGCGGGCGAAGGGCGGTATTTTGCGGGTTTGCCGTACGCGCGAGCGCGCGTATTATTAAAGTTGACATACCGCCCCGGATAATGATTTAATAGCTGTACGGGGTTTTCTCGTAAATATTTTGGGAGGAAGTTATGGATATTAAAATTACGGCCAAAAACATTAAACTCACACCGGCCATCCGAGAATTTATCAATACGCGCGTAAGCAAAGTGGAAACGTTTTTTGATCACATTGTTTCCGCCCAGGTGCTTATCTCGGTAGAAAAAAAGATCAACCAACGCGCCGAAATCATCTTGCATACGGGCGCCAAAACCACTATCAGCGCCAGCGCCGTAGAAACCAACCTCTACAAAGCCATTGACGCTGCCGCCGTCAAGGCCGAAGCGCAAGCCAAAAAAATCAAAAACAAAGCCAAAGCGCGCAAAGTGTCCAAAAAATCCGTTAAAGTAGTGGAAGTGGACCCGTTTGCCGAGGTGATGCTGCCGCAAAATGACGTCAAATTCTCCGTCATTAAACAGGTAGAAGTAACCCCCATGAACCCGGAAGATGCCGCCTACGAAATGGAACGGCTGGGATATTCCTTCTGGATGTTCTTGGATGAAGGCTCCAAGCAAATCAACTTGATTTTCAAACGCTTAGACGGCACGTACGGCCTCATTAAGCCCATCAAGAAAAAATAAGCGGAGTTTGCGTGGAATTTAGAAAATCCATTACCGTAGCCGAACTGCTCCAAGTGAAGACCCTTCACTTGGAGCTCGTTTGCGGTAAACGCTACATCCAGCGCGAAATTACCGAGCCGCGCGTCAACCGCCCCGGCTTGGCGCTGGCCGGACAACTGGAAAATTTCCGCGCCAATGCCGTGCAAGTTTTCGGCCGCAGCGAGTTTTGGTTCTGCCAAAAAGAAAACAAAACCCGTCTGCGTGCCAACATTACCAAAATGCTTAGCGAAGGGGACGTGCCCTGCCTGATTATGACGGCCGGGCTGGACCCGCACCAAGCCATCCGCAAAGGCAGTTTAAGTGCCGATGTGGCTGTGCTAAAGACCGAGATGGAGTCGTCCGACTTTATGGCGGCTTTTTCCCGTTTTTTAGACGACCGTCTCTCCCCTGTTACCCACTTGCACGGCGTACTGGTGGACGTAAGCGGCATTGGCGTGCTGATCCGCGGAGATGCGGGTATCGGCAAGAGCGAATGCGCGCTCGAGCTGATTAAACGCGGCCACATTTTAGTAGCCGACGACGTCATTGAAGTACAAAAACGCGGCCGCTATTTAATGGGCAGCTGCCCGGCTATGCTCAAGCACTATATGGAAGTGCGCGGGCTGGGCGTGCTGGATGTGGCACTGCTATTCGGGGTAGGGGCCACGTTGGACGAAACCAAAATTGATATGGAAGTGGTTCTCACTTCCCCCAACAAGTCCCCGCTGGACCGCCTGGGAGTAGACCAAAAAAATACCGAAATTTTAGGCATAGAAGTCCCTTCGTTGCTGTTGCCGGTTACCCCGGGGCGCAACTTGGCGGTGCTTATTGAAGTAGCTGCGTTAAACCAGCAGCTTAAAAGCCAAGGGATTTTTTCGGCCAAAGAATTTAGCCAAAAAATTTTAGACAAAATGAAACAGGGTAAGAAAAATGAAAAAAAATAAAAAACGCATTTTTATCATTACCGGTTTAAGCGGGGCGGGCAAGTCCCAAGCGCTTAAAATCTTTGGCGATTTTGGATTCTATTGTGTAGACAATTTGCCCTTGGCCCTGTTCAAAAATTTTATTGAGTACTTGGGCGGCGATAAAGACCATAACAACATTGCTCTGGGGATTGATATGCGCGCGGGGGACCGCCTCAAGGATTTGCCCGATTTAGTTAAAACCATTAAAAACCAAGCCTTTGACATCAAGGTCCTTTTCTTGGATGCGTCCGACGAGTGTTTAATCCGCCGTTTTTCGGAAACTAAACACCGTCACCCCATCCACAAAAAGTTGGCCGCCGCTATTGCGCACGAACGCGAAGCCCTGCGCGCTATCCGCACCATGGCCGACAAAGTTATCGACACCAGCGACCTCAAACTAGGCGAGCTTAAAGAAAAACTTTCCTTTGTGCTCAATACCAAGCGCACGGACGACATGCAAATTTCCGTCGTGTCCTTTGGGTTTAAAAACGGTATTTTAAAAGATTGCGATATCGTCATGGACGTGCGTTTTTTGCCCAACCCTTATTACATCCCGGCGCTTAAAAACAAAACCGGGCTGGACAAACCCGTCCAGGAGTATATTTCCTCGTTTAAAGAAACGAAGGAATTTGCCACCAAATTTACCAGTTTAGTTAAATACCTAATTCCCAAATACATTAAAGAAGGGAAAAGCTATTTAACCATTGCCATGGGTTGCACCGGCGGCAAACACCGCAGCGTATTTATGGCGCACGAACTGGCAAAACGTTTGAACGAAGCGGGGTTGACCGCCTCGGAATTTCACCGCGATATAGGAAACTGATTATGGTAAAAATGATACTGGTTACACACGGCCAACTGGCCCAAGAAATGCTGCAAACGGCCGCTTTAATTATCGGCAAACCCGCCGATGAAGGGCTGGCCACCTTTGCCGTTACCACGGCCTCTTCGGTAGAAAAAGAAGCGGCCAAGCTCAAAGCCCTTTTAGAAACCTGCCCGGACGGAGCCGTCATTTTGACTGATATTTTCGGCGGCAGCGCTACCAACATTTCCCTGACCGCCAGCAAAGATTTGCCCAACTGCCACGTTATTACAGGGCTCAATTTAAGTATGCTCTTAACGGCGCTCAACAGCCGCAAGAAGTTAAATGCCAAAGAATTGGCCGAAAAAATTGAATCCGACGGTAAGCGCGCCGTTATTAACGCAACGGAGCTGTTAATTAAGGGGCTGTAATGCCAATTATTTTTGCACGGGTAGACGACAGGCTGATCCACGGACAAGTGGTACAGGCTTGGCTGCCCGAACTAAACGTAGACGAAGTGCTCATTCCCTGTGCCAAACACCGGGCGCACTTGCTTAACAAAAATTTACTTCGTCTCAGTTTGCCCTACGAATATGGATTAACGATTTTGGACTCGCACGCCTGCGTGCAGTATGCGCGCAACTCTTCCAAACGGATTTTTGCCCTCATCGGCACGGTGCAAGAACTGGCCGATTTAATTGAAGACGGGCTGCAAATCAAATCCGTCAATATCGGCGGCATGCACTTTAAAGACCATGCCCAAAAACTGGCGGAAAATGTATTTTTAGATGAGCAAGACAAGCATTTCTTGCGCATTATAGATGGCCTGGGCATTCGCATCGAAACCCGCGCCGTCCCGAACGCCAAATCCATTTCCGTCACACAGGAGTTGCGCTCATGATGACCGTTTTACTCTTGTGCGCGGTGGGCGCTTTTTTGGAACTGGACACCACCTACGCATTTCAGCTGACGTTTTCACGCGGCATTATTGCCGGGCCGTTGCTGGGGCTGTTGTGCGGGGATGTATTGACCGGCTTGCAAATAGGCATTTTTACGGAACTTTTATTTATTGATATGAACCCTTTAGGCGGCATGCTGCCCCCCAGCGCAACCGTGTGTTGCACGCTTTGCCTGGCCCTGTGTACGCTGCACATCCCCGTTTATTTTGCTTTCTTTTTTGGGGTGATAGGTTCCATTTTATTTTCCACCGCCGAAATTTATATGCGCAAACAGCGCTCCAATTGGGTAGCCCGCCAGGAAAATCTCATCCGCCAACGCCCGGCCTACCTAGGCAGCGTCATCCGCCAAGCGCTGGCTTGCGCTTGTATTTTCACTTTTGTTTTTATGCTTGTTTTTGCCGGGCTGATCGGCCCCGCTTTTGCCAAACTGGTGCCCCACTTGCCCGAGCAATTACACGCTGCCGGTAAATTTGCCTACATGGCCGTCCCGTGGATTGGGCTTACCACGCTCATTTCCGCCTTTCGGCTTAAAACGAGGTAACCGATGATGACCCGTCTGCTTCAATTTCGTTTGTTTTTCCGCTCGTTTTTCCTGCAAGCAGGGTGGAATTTTTCCAAATATCAAAACATCGGGCTGGCTTTTGTGATGGAACCCTTTTTACGTACCTTATACGCCAAGGACGAAGAAGCCCTCCCCTCCGTATTACAGCGTTATTTAGAAAATTTTAATACCCAGCCCACCATGGCTTCCTTTTGTTTTGGGGCACTGGCTAAGCAAGAAGAACGCCTCGCACGCGCCAAAACCCTCACCTCCTACCAACAGCGCTTAAGCGAGTGGAACGGCATCAAGCGCAGTCTTTCTATTACGTCTGCCTCCATTGGGGACCGTCTTTTTTGGGGTACGCTAAAACCGTTTACCTTACTTTTTGCCTTGTGCATTTGGCTCATGCTGGACTTGAACTTTTTTGAAACGGACATCCCCGGCCACTTTACTTATTGGGAAATTTTTGGGGCCGCGCTGACGGCTTTTGTCACGTTTAACGTCATTGCGCTATTTGTTAAATGGCAAGGGATTTCCCTTAGTTACTTTGCCGAAAATAACGGCTGTTTCGGCCTGACCCGGTTTGACTGGAACAAAACTATTTACAATGCCAAACGCATGGGGATTCTTTTCTCCGTACTGCTCTTATTGTGGGGGGCCTACTATTTCGTCCACAGCCTTGACGAAGTATTTGGCCTTGCCTTTATTACCCGGGCTGTCATTGTACTCTTTTTTGTCAGCATCAGTTTAATCACGCGCGATTTGCGCATCCCCAACATGTATGTTTACCTGGTGGCTATGTTGGTATTTTGTATGGTTTGTTTATTTTAGCGTATGGTACAAAAAGATTTAAAGATATTAAACCGTTTGGGCTTGCATGCCCGCCCCGCTGCTTTGATTGCACAAACCGCAGCCGGCTTTGCTTGCAACATTGAGCTTACCAAAGACAATGTCACCATCAATGCCAAAAGCATTATGGGGGTGATGATGCTGGCGGCCGAATTTGGCTCTTGCGTGCGGGTTACGGCCAACGGTACGGACGAAGTACAGGCCGCCCAAGCGCTGGAGCAATTATTTAACGATAAATTTAATGAAGAGTTTTAAGGTACACCCATGCTTGTATTAAAAGGAATCCCCGCCAGCCCCGGTATCGCCATCGGTAAAGCGGTGTTGTTACCCGGCGAAAATTTAACCGTTTCCAAACATTACATTTCCTTGGAAGCGGTCAACGGGGAACTGCAAAAATTTGAACGGGCCTTGCAAAAAACCATGCAAGAATTGGACGAATGTGCCCTCAAGGTACGTTCTACCCTGGGTACCGAGTATGCCAGCTTGATGGATACCCATAAACTCATCTTGCAAGACCCGGCCCTCAAGGACGCCGTGGCACACAAAATCTGTACCGATTATTTAACCGCCCGCTCGGCTATTTCGCTTACCCTGCAAGAGCTGGCAGCCAATTTTGATAAAATTGAAGACCCCTTCTTTAAAGAACGCCGCAACGATTTGTTTGATGCCGGCAAACGCCTTCTAGCCAATTTAGAGGGTAACAAAAAAGACTTTTTGGCTTCCATTAAAAGACCTTCTTTGCTGGTAGCACACGATTTATTCCCCTCTGATACCATCTCGTTACCGGAAAACCAAATTTTGGGTTTCTGTACGGACGTGGGCGGCAAAACCAGCCACACGGCGCTCTTGGCCCAAAGTTTAAACATCCCGGCCGTAGTAGGGCTGTCCACCGCGTCTAAAGACGTAGCCAACGGCGATATGCTGATTATTGACGGTGAAAACGGCCTTTTGGTCATCAATCCGGACCGTTACACCCTGGCCAACTACCGCCAAATCAAGCGTGAGCTTAAAAAAACCGAATCGCTTTTAAAAACCATCAACCACTTGCCTGTGGTCACGCAAGATGGCCGCCGCGTACACCTCTACGTCAATTATGACCCGCGCACCGACAACAAGTACAACAAAACCCTCATTACCGACGGGCTAGGCCTGCTGCGCACCGAATTTTTATTTATGAATACTCCGGTTCCCCCGTCGGAAGAAGCCCAGTACAAAATTTACCTGGCCGTAGCCAAACGTTTTGATATGCGCCCGGCTACCATCCGCCTGGCCGACCTGGGGGCCGACAAAATGCCCGATTTCCCGCTGGACGAACTGAACGATGATGACAACCCTTTTATGGGTTGCCGCGGGGTGCGTTTACTTCTAAAAAACCCGGAACTATTGCACTGCCAGCTGCGTGCCATTGTGCGCACCGCATGCGAAGTGCCGGCCCAGGTTAAAATCATGATTCCGATGGTCTCCTCGGTGGAGGAGGTCCGCCACGTACGCGCCGCTTTTAGCCAAGTGCTGGAGGAATTTGCCAAACAAGGCCAAAAACCGCTTAATAAAATTGCTTTGGGAGCCATGATTGAAGTACCGGCGGCCGCCATTGCGCTAGACGGTATGATTAACGAGCTGGACTTTATTTCCATCGGTACCAATGACCTTATCCAGTACTTAGTGGCCGTAGACCGTGTCAACCCCGAAGTGGCCCACATGTACGACCCCTGCCATCCGGCCGTCGGGCGTACCATCCACAACATCATCCAAACGGCCCACAAGCGGGGCAAATTCGTTTCCATTTGCGGAGAAATTGCTTCCGATGCCAAGATGCTGCCGCTGCTGTTAGGTTGGCAAGTGGACGGGCTTTCGGTAACGCCGCGGATGTATTTGCGCGTTAAAAACAACATCCGCAATCTCAATTTTGAACATTGCTGCGATTTAGCCCAAGCCGCCTTGTTAATGGGTAGCTCGGCTGAAATCCGCGAACTGGTAGAAGATAATAATCATGAAAATTCGTAATTTTTCTATTGTGGCCCATATTGACCACGGCAAAACTACGCTTTCGGACCGCATCCTGGAAGATACCGGCACCGTACCCAAGCGCAAAATGCAAGCGCAGCTGTTGGACGGTATGGACCTGGAGCGCGAGCGCGGCATTACCATCAAAGCCAAGGCCGTGCGCATCCAATACAAAGACTATATTTTAAACTTAATCGACACGCCCGGCCATGTGGATTTTTCCTACGAAGTTTCCCGTTCGCTGCGTGCGTGCGAAGGCGTACTGCTGCTGGTGGATGCTTCGCAAGGGGTAGAAGCCCAAACCGTAGCCCACGCGCATTTAGCGCAAAGTTTAGGCCTTAAAATTATCCCCGTGATGAATAAAGTAGATTTATCACAATCCGATGCAGACGCTTCAGAAGAACAGCTATGGGATATTTTGCGCGAACCCATTGAGGCCGAGCGCGTAAGCGCCAAAACCGGCCTGGGCATTGAACATCTGTTAGACCGTATTATTACCGATATTCCCGCCCCGCAGGGCAGCCCGAACAAACCGCTGCGTGCGCTGATTTTTGACTCTTACTATGATGCTTTTCGCGGTGTCATTATGTACATCCGCTTGGTAGACGGTACACTTAAGCCGGGGCAAACAATCCAATTTATGTCTTCCGGGGCTTCTTATAAAGCCGAAGAAATCGGCTTTATGACCCCCAAGCAGTTGCACAAATGTGATGTCCTATCCGCCGGAGAGGTAGGCTATTTGGCCGCTGGGATTAAAGACATTCACCAAGTAAAAGTAGGTGATACGATTACTTTGGCCGAAAACCCGGCCCAGAAACCTCTGCCCGGCTACGAAGATGCCAAACCCGTCGTATTTGCCAGTATTTTCCCTGTAGAAACGACCGATTTCCCGCTACTACGCAAAGCGCTTGAAAAGCTGCACTTGTCCGACAGTTCCTTCCAATACCAAAGCGAAACGTCCAAGGCCCTAGGCTTTGGGTTCCGCCTGGGATTTATGGGCATTTTGCATATTGAAATTGTAAAGGAACGTTTAGAGCGTGAGTTCAATTTATCTTTAATTGCCACGTCGCCCAACGTGGTGTATCACGTGAAGTTTACGCCGCGCAAAACCCACTCGCAGGAGCTCGCCGCCTTGCCCGAAGCGCCCGACGACCCCGGTTATAAAATTATCGATAACCCGGCCAATTTTCCGCCCTACGGCGATATTATTGACATCAAAGAGCCCGTCATTCATATCACGATTGTAACGCCCGTGGAATTTATGGACGGCGTGATGACCCTTTTAAAAGAAAAACGCGGCACGTTTATGAGCATGGACCACCTGTCTAACCAACGCGTGATTATTAAGTACGAAATGCCCATGGGCGAAATGGTCATCGATTTTTACAACAAACTAAAATCCGTTTCCAAAGGCTACGCGTCGTTTGATTACGAAGTAGCCGGCTTTAAAAGCTCCAACGTCGTGCTGATGGAAATTTTACTGCACGGCACGCCGGTGGATGCGCTTTCCACCGTCGTGCATAAAGACAAAGCCCAAACCATCGGCCGCGCGCTGTGCGCCAAGTTAAAAGAGCTCATCGGCCGCCAACAATTTGAAGTAGCCGTGCAAGCCGCCATTAACGGCAAAGTGATTGCGCGCGAAACCATCCCTGCCTACCGCAAGGATGTGATTGCCAAATGTTACGGCGGCGACATTACGCGCAAACGCAAGCTGCTCGAGAAACAAAAAGAAGGCAAAAAGCGCATGAAAAGCATTGGCAGCTTAAACATTCCGCAAGAAGCCTTCGTAGCCATGCTCAAAATTGATGAGGAGTAGATTTGCTACAATAATAATATGATTTTAGAAGGCCGCACACTAGCAACCCAAATCCGTGAACCCTTAGCCCAAAGGGCCGCTGCCGTGCACCAAAAAATCGGCCGGCCGATTTCTTTAGCGGCCATCGGCTCTACCGACGATTTTGGCGCGCACATGTATCTTAAAAAAGAAGTAGCCGCGGCGCAAAAAATCGGGCTGCAAACTAAAATTTTTGAAGTAAACAGCCAAACCCCGGCGGCCGATTTTGTGGCGCTTGTCAAAAAACTTTCAGCCGATACAAACACCGATGCTATTTTAATCCCGCGCCCGCTGCCCGCCCATTTGGCGGCTACCGATTACGCCGCCTATTTGGCCCCGCAAAAAGATGTGGACGGTATGTCCAACATCAATATGGGCAACCTGTTTTTGTGTAAAACCTGGGCGGAAATAGAAGCACTGCCCGGCTTTGTACCGTGCACGGCCATGGCCGTTATTAAATTATTGGAATTTCATCATATCGCCCTGACAGGCAAAGAGATAGTCGTCATCGGCCGCTCGTCCACCGTAGGCCGTCCACTGGCGCACTTGCTCACGTGCAAAAATGCCACGGTCAAACTCTGCCACCGCCAAACCGATTTACCCCGCGCCGTTAAAGATGCCGATATTATCTGTTCCGCCGCCGGAACCCCCGGCCTGCTCAATGCCGCCTGGCTTAAACCCGGCTGCACGGTAATAGACATTTCCACCAACTGGCACAACAACCAACTCACCGGCGACACGGACCCGGCTGCCTTAGCCGCACGCGGCGTGCATTATTCCCCGGTCCCCGGCGGAGTGGGGCCCGTTACGCTTGCGGTACTGCTGGAAAATATGGTACGCTCAAAAGAGAGGGGTTTATGAAGAAGGCGGGCTTATTTCTCATTGTTTTTGCAGTAGCCGGGCTATTAACAGCCTGCGGTCCGCGCGGCACCAAAAAGATTAACGGCAAACGCTACGCCAAAAAAATCTACCTCACCAAAGAAGACTATTTGGAAGACATCAAAAACGTGGCCGAGCTGGACCGCCGCACCCTCCAACCCAATAAAGAATCCGACTATATTTTTAATGTCATACCGCAAGCGGATTTGGATAACCGCGTGTATTTCTTTGACAAACGCCAAAACCCGCAAATTCCCGGTGTCTATTCCGCCCAAGATTACAAGAAAGAAAAACGCCTGTGGAAAAAGCCGCGCCGCTACTCGCCGGATGAATACTACGGCATGCAAGAAGAAAGCACCGACGGCGGCGAAGCCGATTACGAAGAATAAACCCCCAGCGCAAGTGGGGGTTTTTTAAGGCGTAAATTGCGTTACGTCGTCCGTAAAAATTCCGTCCACGCCTTCCCTTTCCAATCGCCGCGCCAGCGCGCAGTCGTTTACCGTATAACAATACACGTTGAGCCCGTTTGCGTGGCACTCTTGCGCGATTTGCGGCGTGAAACGTATATAATTCAGGTGTACGCTCTGCGCATGGATGTTCAACGCCTCTTGCACGTTAAACGCGCGCGTCAGTTGCCCGATGCGCACTTGCGGCGCCAGGGTGCGCAAGCGTTGCAACGTGGGATAATCAAAACTGGAAAACAAAATTTTCGGCAACAATTTCTCCGGCACGGCGCGCAGCACCGTTTCTTCTAACCCGGGGTAGATATTCCCGTCATTTTTAAGCTCTATGTTTAGCAGTTCCAGTTCCGGCACCAGCACGGGCAATACCTGCACAAATAGCGGCACGTACGCAGGCTCTTGCGTGAACGGATTTTTAAGCGGATATTTTCTTAAATCCGCGGCGGTCAAATCTTTTAGTTTTACGTCCGCCCCCGCAGTACTAAGCAGCGAATAATCGTGATGAACGGCCAGCGCACCGTCTTTAAGCAAATGCACATCCAGCTCAAAGTACCGCGCCCCTTGCGCATGGGCCAGGGCAAACGCGGCTGCGGTATTTTGAACACGCAGCGTATTGGCGCCGCGGTGGGAAAAATAAATCATACTTATAGTGTAGAAAAAGTGGGGCACTTGGTAAATAGCACAATTTGCTACAATAAGGGTAGTTCTTAATTAGGAGGGATGCAGCACCGCGCACGCGCGCTTTTATACAATTTGATACTGTTTTTGGAATTGTGCCTAGGGGGCACAATACGTCTTTAAGCAACTAAAGACATAACACGAGTCTAAAAACAGCTGTTTTAGACACAAAATAACGGCTTGCAAACCCGGGATTTTGTGTCGAGTGTTTACTGTCCGCAAGGACAGTAAACTACGGCTGTTTTGCGTTGGATTTACTCGTGTTAGTCCAAACAAGTCAGCCGTTTTTGTTTGGGCTCGGCAAACATAAAAGGAAAAACAAAATGCAAAATAACAACACCCGGCGGGGTTTCACGCAAATCAATTGGGTAGGTCAGGCACTGCCTGACAATGCCCCGGCTAAGGGGCATAAATCTGCCTTTACGCTCATTGAACTACTTGTCGTGGTACTGATTATCGGCATCTTAGCCGCGGTAGCTGTGCCGCAATATCAAAAAGCAGTATGGAAAACTCGGTTTACTCAAGCCAAAACACTTGCCCACACTATTGCTAAGGCCGAAGAAATTTACTACTTAGCAAATGAAGAATATACCGACAGCATAGAAAACCTGGATGTTTCATTGCCTACCCCTCTTTCTAGCACTACTAGTGGAACACAAACAACTTATGACTATAATTGGGGAAATTGCAGCTTAAATAAAGGCCCCAGTAATGCACAGGTAGGATGCCGGCTCTACAATGATAATTCCTTGTTTTTAGGGTACATAATTTATTTGAATCATAGTAATTCCCAGGGGAAAATTTATTGTAAAGCTTACAATAAAAATATAGGTGTTTCTATCTGCCGCAGCGAAACAGGGAAAGAAAACTCTATAAACGACAATTCCGAAGATTGGTTATATTAATAACTAGGCATAAAATAACACCCTAGAAAAAACGCCCCGGAACAATTCATTCCGGGGCGTTAGTAAATAGCAATAATTACTTATTTAATTTCGCTCGTGCAGTGCGGGCAGCGGGTGGCTTCTAAAGCAATTTCGCTGCAGCAGAACGGGCATTTTTTAGTGGTCGGCGCGGCAGCAGGGGCCGGGGCCGGTTTGTTGAGCTTATTGATCGCTTTAATCAGCAAAAACACACAAAACGCTACAATTAAAAAGCTGATAATAGCGTTTAAAAACAAGCCCAAGTTCAAAGTGGTAGCACCGGCATCTTGCGCGGCGGCCATGGTGGCAAAATTGCGCACGCCGTCGGCACCCGGTTTTAACACAATAAACCAGTTGGAAAAATCCACTTTGCCCAAGAGCAGCCCCAACGGCGGCATCAGCACGTCGGCCACCATCGAGTTTACAATCTTGGTAAACGCGGCACCAATGATGATACCAACTGCCATATCAATCACGTTGCCGCGCATGATGAACTGCTTGAATTCACTTGCAACACCTTTCATTTAATTCTCCTTTCCTACTAATTTTGCCGCCCTGAGTAAGGGCGTGTACAAATCGTTTTGAGCCGGGTATTTTAGCTCGTCCCGGTCGGTTTGCTGCGCAAATACCACGGGCGCATCTTCTATCACACACAAGGGGTTTTGCTCGTCGGCCTCGCCCATAACAAGCGCCGCCGCACTGGCCAAGCTGTCCGCCGCGTCCACCAACGTCGTTTGCAGCGGTTTGCCAAAAAGATCCGGCTTGCCGCGCAAATCTTTCACACCCTTAAACCCGCTATATCCCACGGCCGCGGCGATTACGCCCGCACGCAGCGGTAAAATCATACTGTCCGTAACCACAACGCCCAGATTTTGCACCTTCCACGCCCGGCATAAGGCCGTGCGTAGTTCATCCGCGCACGCATAACAATCCGGCAAAAAAATCAGTTTCCCTTTCGCGTTGCTTTCATCAATGCCGGCGTTGGTCATTACCATGCCGTCCTTAATCGTCAACCACGCCAGCGGGGTCTTAAGGGCCGCCTGACTTTGTTGCACGATCAGCGCCTCTTTTTGTGCTGCATTTTCATACGCTGCGGTACACCCTTTCCAAAGAGCCACTACTTTTGAGGACACGGCCAGCACCGTATTTTCGCGCACCGCCGGAATAAACCGCGTGATAAAAGCCGGCAAATCGGCTTTTTCTACAAACACTTCCGTATGTACGGCCGTTACTTGCATGCTTCCTCATCAAACGGGGCCACAAAACTGCGCATCACTTCACTGGCCAAATAAAGCCCCTCTTCGCTTAATTTTATCTTTTTATCCACGCGGGTGAGAAGCCCGTTTTGAATATGCTTTTCAATCGCGGGGCCAAAAAGTTGCATTTGTCCGGCGGTAGGCTCTACGCCGTCCAGCTGCCGAAGCGCCAAGAGCAAGCTTTCCCCCTCCTGTGCCGGCCCGGTAAGCCGCTCGGAAAACACAATGGGCGTTTTCCCGTTTTCCATGTCAAAAATATAGTCCTCTACATTTGCCGTATTTTGCCGCCGCACGCCGCAGCGATACGAAGCCGCCGCACAACCCAGCCCCAAATATTCCCCATTTTGCCAATAGTTGGTATTATGTTGGGCCTCATATCCCGGCAGCGCAAAATTGGAAATTTCATAATGGTGATACCCCGCCTGTGTTAAACAGGCTCTTGTTTCTTCCAACATACGGCGCATCAAAGCGTCGTCACACACCACCCCTTGCTTAAAAAACGGCGTTCCTTCTTCGATTTGAAGCCCATAAACCGAAATATGCTCCGGCCGAAGTGCCACCAAGTGCCGCAAACTACCCAAAAAGCTCTCTAAACTTTGCCCCGGCAGCCCGGCTATTAAATCCACGTTGATGTTCGTAAAACCGCCTTCCCGCGCAGCTTGATACGCCGCTGTAAACTGCGCCGCGTTATGCACCCGGCCCAAGGTTTTTAGCTCGCTGTCATTAAAACTTTGCAGCCCTATGCTCAAGCGGTTAAACCCCAACTCACGCAGGGTTTGAATTTTGGCAGGCGTTAAACTTTCGGGGTTGGCTTCCAAGGTGCTTTCATCAAATTGAGCAATTTCTTTAAAATTTTTGCGGATAATTTTAGCTAAACGGCGCAGTTGGTGTTCGGCCAGCAAGCTGGGCGTACCTCCGCCCACATATAAGGTGCGGCAGCCAATTTCTTTATATAAAACGGCCTCGTGCGCCAGCGCCCCCAAATAGGCATCCAGTTGGCTTTCTTGCCCGGCGTAGGAAGCAAAGTCACAATAATTGCACTTTTGTTTGCAGAAGGGAATGTGTATGTATAACCCGCGTTTCATGCTTGTTTACGTTGGGCCTGGTAGTTCAAATACGCCAAAATAAACGGGTCCAAATCTCCGTCCATCACGGCGTTAATTTGGCTGGTTTCGTGCCCGCTGCGCAAATCTTTCACCAGTTGGTACGGCATAAACACGTACGAACGGATTTGGTGCCCCCAGGCAATTTCCCCTTTTTGGCCGTAGCGTTTTTCGGCTTCGCCGCGTTTTTTATCCAACTCCATTTCGTAGAGTTTGGCCTTTAGCATTTTCATCGCGGTTTGACGGTTTTGCAGCTGGCTGCGCTCAATGCGGCACGATACCACAATCCCGGTCGGCTTGTGCAACAAACGCACGGCACTTTCCACTTTGTTTACGTTTTGCCCGCCGTGGCCGCCGGCGCGGGAAGTTTCCAGCTCAATATCACTTTCCGGGATTTCAATATTAATATCTTCATCAATATCCGGCAGCACATCGCACGATGCAAACGACGTATGCCGCCGCGCATTGGCATCAAAAGGCGATACACGCACCAGCCGGTGCACCCCGTTTTCACCCTTTAAATACCCGTAGGCAAAGGGTCCTTCCACCATGGCCGACAACGTTTTAATCCCGGCCTCATCACCGGGTTGGGAGTCCAAAATAGAAAACTTAAACCCGTGCTGCTCGGCCCAGCGCGTATACATACGCACCAGCATCTGCGCCCAATCACACGACTCCGTCCCCCCGGCCCCGGCATGAATAGTTAAAATGGCATTGAGCTTATCGTTAGGCTCGCTCAGGCGGATGGCAGCCTCTTTTTGCGCCACTTGTTTTTCCGTTTGGACTAAACTTTCAAACAGGGCTTGGAGCTCGGCCTGGTCTTGCATTTCTTTGCACAGTTCAAAAAGTGCCCCGGCATCTTCCATCCGTTTTTTTAATTCAAAAAAAGTATCTACCGCGGTTTTTAATTCGTCAATTTGGCGGGAAATTTCTTTTGCTTGTTGCGGGTCATTCCAAAATTCCGGCGCGGCGGAGCGCTGCTGCAGCACAGCCAGTTCGCGCTGTTTGCCGGCCACCCGGTCAATAGCTTCTATTTTGGCCACGCGCGCTGCCAATTCTTCTATTTTTTGTTCCACATCTTTAAATTCCACATTATTCATAGAAAAACACCACCGTAGAAATCCCTATGGTAAAAAATAACACGGCACAAATCCACGCAAACCAATCGCCCCACCGGGTGTAAAAGGTATTGCCTTCCCGCACAGAAAGAGGCACCGTAGCCGTTAAAATTTTAGTCTTAAACAACGGCGTTTGCTGGCGGATATGGCCAAACGCATCCACATAAGCGGAAATCCCCGTATTGGCTGCCCGCAATACGGGCCGGCCGTTTTCAGCCGCCCGCAACACATTCACGGCCAAATGCTGATACGGGGCCGCCGTATCCAAAAACCACGCATCATTAGTAATGTTTACAAACAGCTGGGCACCGTTTTGGGCCTGGGCGCGCCACAACTGCGGGAAAATAGACTCATAACACACCGTGCTGCCTAGTTTTACCCCGCCCGCATCCAACAGCGGCTGTTGCACGGGCCCCGGCATAAAAGCGCCCAAAGCCCCCATGACCTCTACATCTTTAACTATGTATTTGACGATTTTTTCAAAGGGAATAAACTCGCCAAACGGCACCAATTTCATTTTGCGGTAAGCGGACAAATGGTCCCCGGTGGGCGGCATCAAATACGCCCCTACATACTGCTCGCCCTCTTCTCCTTCAATATTCGAACCAATTACCTGGTAAGCCCCGCTTTGTTGGGCAATTTGAGTAAATAGCCGGGTATAGCGCGGATCGGTTAAATTGCCCGGCACGGTACTTTCGGGCCATACGGCTAAATAAATATTTTCTTGTGCCAGTAATTTTCCCAGCCCTTCCAACGTAAGTGCAATTTCGTCCTCATACTGCGGGGTCCATTTTTTGTACTGGTCAATGTTGGGTTGTAAAATAGCCGCTTGCAGCTGCAAAGAAGCTTGGGAACGCTGCGTTTTCCCCGTATGTTGCCAGTATGCCCCGGTTCCATACACCGCAGCAAAAATAAGAACCGCCACCGCTAATGGGCCCAGCCCTTTTTTGAGGTTCGGTTCAGCAAAAAAATCCCCTATACAAGCGCCTACCCAAGTCAACACAAAACTAATCCCATATACCCCGGTAAATGAAGCCAGGTAAAGCACTTGCGGCACATTCCACTGGGTATACCCCAACACCACCCACGGGAACCCCAAGCCATAAAACGCAATTACTTGGTGCAACCATTCCAGTGCCACCCAACCGCAAGCGGCCAAAAGCGGGAAAAAGCCCCCCGTTTTGCGCAAAAAATAACACGCTGCGGCAAATACGGCAAACGGCACCGCCATGAGGCCACTCAGCCCCAGCCAAGCCGCCGCGGATAGCGCCCGGGAAAGACCGCCCCCATACAAACACGTATCATAAATCCATCCCAACAGGGCGGCCTGGGTCACAAGGCCCGTTACCCAGCCATACCCCAGTGCCCCCCACGGGCTGCGCAGCCGGCTGATCCCCCACACAAACGGAGCCCATACCAACCACGCCGCAAAGGAAAAAGAAACTTTTGGATAACTGATAAAAAACAGCCCCGCTGTGCCGCACACGCATACCGCTAAAAACAGATAGCGGTCCACACGTTCCAGCACGGTTTGAAAACGGCTGGGAACCGGAGTAGCGGATACTGCCGCAGCAGCACAGCGGGGCTTACGGGACATACTTAATAAGCAATTTTACACTTGCGCGCCTTACAAACCGGACGAGCCGAGGGGCTACATTCTTTCACAGTAGACGGTTTTTCCGGGCAAGCTTTCATAACCGATTGTTGGTTGTTAATGGCATTAAAATCCACCACATAATTGGCGTTAATGGCCGTTACGCCTTTGGGGCCGATAAAACAACCGCACGGGTCTTTATCCACAATAATACAATCCGCATCGGTTTTGCACGAAGTGACCCGTTGGGCTTGCTGTCTGCGATGTTCTTTTTTAGCTTCTTGGGCAGCGGCCTCCTTTTTAGCGGCCAATTCTTTGGCATCTATTTTTACCAAATTGACCGGGATGGGAGAGTCGTTCTTTAAAAACAAGGCAATTAAAAACACCACCCCCACCGTAAAAACTAACAGCATCATATTTTTGATCATTTTTTTCATTGGTTGGCTCCACAACATTTCTTATATTTTTTCCCACTTCCGCAAGGGCACGGGTCGTTACGGCCGATGCGTTTTTGCACCGGGGCTTGCTCGCCTGCTTGCGGGTTTTTAGCAGCCGCCGCTTGTGCACGCTGGGCGGCCGTTTGCCGCGGCGGCAATTGCAAGCGGAAGATATAACTTACCATCAAATCGCGGATGCGGTTCATCATCGATTCGTACAGCTTATAGGATTCTTTTTGGTACTCAATCAGCGGGTCTTTTTGGGCATAACCGCGCAAGCTGACGCTGTTTTGCAGTTGGTCCAGCTCATAGAGGTTTTGTTTCCAGGCGCTGTCAATAATTTGCAACAAAAGCATCCGTTCTATTTCCCCAAAATTGATGCCCTGCTCGGCAAAATAAGCCGTACGCTGCGCATAAAGCTCTTTGACCGAATCCATAATTTGGGCAATTAATTGCTCGTGTGTTTTCTTGCCCACGCTTTGGGGGGTCAGTTCAAAAGGCAGCGGGAAAAACCGGTGCAAATTGGCATTAAGGGCCCCAAAATCGCTTTGCTGCGGATGCTGAGGATGATAATACTGTTCCACCAGTTCCGCTACGATTTCTTCCATCATCTGGTGGGATTTTTCCGTCATATCTTCCCCATCCAAAATGGCGTTACGCAAGCCGTAAATAGCCGTGCGCTGCTGGTTCATTACTTTATCGTAATCCAAGAGCTGTTTGCGGATATCAAAGTTGCGCCCTTCCACCATGCGCTGCGCTCCTTCAATTTGGCGGGTCAGCATAAACGACTCAATCGCCTCCCCCTCTTGCATCCCCACGTGCGACAAAATAGATGCTATTTTCTGCGAGTTGGCAAACAAGCGCATCAGTTCGTCATCCAGCGCAATGTAAAAGCGCGAAGACCCCGGGTCCCCCTGGCGCGCGCACCGACCGCGCAGCTGGTTATCAATACGGCGGCTTTCGTGCCGTTCGCTGCCAATCACATGCAGCCCGCCCAGCGCCACTACGCTATCTTGTTCTTCTTGCGTGGCAGGGTTGCCGCCCAGCACAATATCCGTTCCGCGCCCGGCCATGTTGGTGGCAATCGTTACCGCCCCTTTGCGCCCGGCTTGGCTGATAATTTGGGCTTCCATCTCGTGATATTTGGCATTTAATACTTTGTGCGGGATCCCTTTTTGGCGCAGCATTTGGCTGAGTTTTTCGGATTTTTCAATACTGCGCGTACCTACCAGTACGGGGGCTCCTTTTTTCCATAAATCTTCCACTTCTTGCACAATGGCATTAAATTTGGCACGCTCGGTCAAGTACACCAAATCCGGATGATCGATACGTTTGGAAGGCCGGTTGGGACGGATTTCCACCACATCCAGTTTGTAAATCTGCCAAAACTCGTTGGCCTCGGTCATGGCCGTCCCCGTCATGCCGGAAAGCTTGTTATACAGCTTGAAGAAGTTTTGGAACGTGATGGTTGCCAACGTCTGGTTTTCTTCTTTAATCGCTAGTCCTTCCTTCGCTTCCACGGCCTGGTGCAAGCCGTCACTCCAACGGCGCCCGGGCATTAAGCGGCCGGTAAATTCGTCCACAATCACTACCTCGCCGTCTTTGACCACATAATCCACATCGCGCTCGTAGAGGTGGTGGGCGCGCAAGGCCTGGTTAATGTGGTGTACCCACTCCGATTGCACATCATCATACAAATTCGTTACATTCAAGAACTTTTCCGCCTTGGCAATCCCGGTGTCCGTTAGGGTAGCGGTGTGGGCTTTTTCGTCAATAATCGCGTCCACCCCTTCGTCCAAGTTAATGCCTTCATACTTGGCTTTTACTTCGTCTTTCTCGGTAATTAGGCGCACTTTTAAAGACGGGATTAAGCGGTTGACAATATAGTATTTATCGGTGCTTTGGTCCGACGGGCCGGAAATAATCAGCGGCGTGCGGGCCTCGTCAATCAAAATAGAGTCTACTTCGTCCACAATGCAGTAATTAAGCGGCCGCAGTACGCGGTCTTGGCGGTTAATCACCATATTGTCACGCAGGTAATCAAACCCCAGTTCGTTATTGGTTACGTAGGTGATATCTTTTTGGTACATTTCACGCCGCTCGGTATTTTCCATATCGTGCCCGATAAACCCCACTGTTAAACCCAAAAATTCGTGAATAGGGCCCATCCACTGGCGGTCACGCTTGGCCAGGTAATCGTTCACGGTGACTACGTGTACCCCTTTGCCGGTCAATGCGTTTAGGTACGAAGGCAGCACCGCTACCAGTGTTTTCCCTTCCCCGGTGCGCATCTCGGCAATTTTGCCCTGGTGGAGCACAATGCCGCCTAAAAGCTGCACATCATACGGCCGCAAACCGATCACACGCTTAGCTGCCTCGCGCACCACGGCAAAGGCTTCCGGCAAAATATCATCCAGCGTTTCGCCTTGTGCCAAACGGTCTTTAAACTCTTGTGTTTTGGCTTTGAGCTGGTCGTCGGTTAAGGCTTCCATCTGCGGGGCCAAGGCGTTAGCCTTGTCTACATAGTGTTGAATTTTCTTTAAGTCGCGTTCGCTTTTCGTTCCAAAAATTTTGTTAATTACAGTTTGTATCATATCAAAATCCTTTCAAGTAAAATGGGTAAAACAACCAAAAACCGCTTACCCGGCCACGGGTTTTTTATGTTTGGTTTTCACTTGTAAATTGGCGGTTTGTTTCACCTCTTGCGCGCTGCGCAGCTGCAAAACCGCTTGCTGCACCCGCTCTTGTGCTTCCGCCAGGGTCTCATTTCTCAGTTGCACCAGTTGCGGCCCTACATTGGTATTTAATTGCTTTAAATCCGCTTGCAGCGCTTGGATAGATAAATCTACTTCTTCCAACCGGGCTTTCTTATCTTGTGCGGATAAATTTTCATCCGCTTGCAGTGCCCGGCGGCGGGTTTTGTATTGTTTGAGTAAATCTTCTTTTACTTGCACGCTGACCGCCCAAATCCGCGGATACACCCCGTCCACTGCTCTTCGGGCATGCGCGTACGCGGCCTCTTGCACGTTCCCCCCCACTTGCGAATAAAGAAGGGCTTGCTGATATTGCTCCAACGCGGCGTTAAGCGCTAACGAATTTTCAAAATTACGCGCCAGCGCAATAAGCGTATAGCGGTTTTCCAACGTATCGGGCAAGTTTTGCCCGGTATATGTACTAAGCAGCTGCTCCAGCAACTGATTTAACGGCTCGTTTTGAGCGGCCGCTTCCAAAAGTGCCGGGTTATACGCGGCAAACACCTCGCGTGCCTGTTCGCGCGTGAGGATACTTTGCCCGTACAGGGCCGAGGAAAGCGTAACGGTTGCCAATAAAAATAAGCCGCGTTTCATAAAAATCCTTATTATCATTTTACTATATTCTTAGAACGCGCGCGCGGAAATTTCAAATGCAAAGGCAAAGCATCCACTCCATAAAACGGTGCAAATTAGGCAGAAATTATGTAGAATAAAGGTGACGTAAAAAGACAATTTGATCTGTTTTTGGAACCGTGTAGAAAGTATACGGAATGTATTTTGGAAACCCCAAAATCCTTCTCAAGTCCAAAGACAGCCGATATGAGGTACAACCGGCCCGTACAGCTGGTTGTACCGAGTGTTTCCCGTGTAAAAACGGGAGACCGCGGCTGTTGTCGCTGAGACACTTGAGAAGGCTCATAGAGGACAGCCGTTTTTGCATGCGTTTTTCCAAGGCGGACTAAATTGCAAATTAAACACAAAGAGGAAAACGTATGACAAAAAGTAATACCCGGCGGGGTTTCACGCTCATTGAGTTGTTAGTTGTTGTTTTAATCATCGGCATCTTAGCGGCAGTGGCGTTGCCACAGTACCAAGTGGCGGTGGAAAAAGCCCGCGTAACGGAAGTGATGACCAACATCTCTACCATGAAACGGCAAATGGAACTGTACATATTGGAACATGGATTGCTAGATGCGGGTAACACGGTCTATTATAAAGACTTTGCCAACGTAGAACTTTCCGGTGGGGAGTGGGAGGAGGACCAATATTTAACTCCTCATTTTCAGTATAATGCCTTCATTAATCGTGATGGAGCATCTATAGAAGTGTATGCAAACAACAGTTCTTACGCTTTTATAGCAACCACTGCCCCCAATGATTTTAATGACGATTCCCCTGTGGGTGGTTGGTATCAAGCCTGCACAACCCAAGACAAAGACTTGGGCCGTAAAATCTGCAAGCATTACGAACCCTTCGGTTGGAAATACGTGGATGATGTAGCATAAAAAGCTCCGCCCTTACACAAACAGCACTCCCCGCCTTACAAGGCGGGGAGTATCATGATACGGTGTCAAAAATTTTACCGTGCGGCTGTGCGAAAGAAATTGCCTTTGACGTTTTTGGCCAGTTGCACTTTACCCAGCGTCTTTCCGGCCTCTACTTCAATGCCTTTGGTGTGGGCAGAAATCATCCCCTCCACATTACCAAACACATCGCCTTCTTTAATAATGCCCAGCTGCCCGTGCTTGTTGATTTGCACTTCCAGCTTCAAATCGCCGTCCACACTTTCGGCTAACAAATCTTCTTCCCCCAACGTAAATTCCAACGGGAATTTCGGGTTTACTACGCGCTTAATGGCCACCGGCACATCGGCCTCGTTCTTCACAATAATCGCACACGAATTATTATCGGCTTGTGCCAAGTCCAACAGGCGCTGCGGCACCGTTACCACGCCGGCCACATTAAAACGCCCCTCTTGCACCGGCAGGTGTTTATAATGGTAATACACCCCGCCGCAAATAAGCGCAATTAATAAGGCAATAATCTTTTTCATACTTATATTTTACCCTAAACAACATACGTATTGCAAGGGCCTTTGGACCCAATGTGTCTAGGCCTTGGCCGTCCGCAACATCACCGAGCAAAATAGAAGATAAGATGATTTTTCAAAATCTAGCCTAGTTTGATGGGCAAGTGCCGTCTGTCCCTTCACCGCGTAAAATATTTAGTAGGCTGATTTGTCAGATTTGAGACAGCTTTGCACCGTAAGTTGCCCGAAGCTGCACTGACAGGTACTGCGAGTGGCAAGTCGGTGCAAAGATGCTCAAATATGGCAAATTGTTGCCCGGGAAACGAGCAGGGTTTCAAATATGTAAAATATTTGAAACCCTACCGTTACAAAGCCACTTCACCGGGGTCGTTAATTATTGCTTAAAGAATCCCCACAGGTTGGCGTTATACACCCACCCCTTGCACACGCCGTCTTTGGCGTTGACAGGTTCATCCTGCACTTGAATCCATTTCCCATGGCGGGAAAGGTATTTAAAGGGATATCCTTTTTCGACCGTGCAGACAATATCGGCATTGGCCGAGGCACTGGCGCGCACGTTCAAATCGGTCTTGGCGGACATTCCCCCCTTGGGGCTGAGCAACGTGGCGGAAATCCACCCCTGGTAACCTTCAAAATCTTTGACCAGTACCCAGTCTTTTTCTTCGTTGGTTTTCAGCATGATGACCGGGGTATAGCGCCAGGCATACCATTTAATCGCACAGTTTGTGCCGGCACATTCACGGATGTTGGCCCGTTTGGCGTTGACGCTGGCATATTTTTGCGCCGCTGCCGGAACAGCCACGAGTACGAACAGAGCAAACAAAGCAATCAGTTTTTTCATAATTCTCCTCATTTAGATGCAATAGAAAATCCTATACCCAAAGTATAGCAATACTCCCCGCTGTTTTGCAAGTGTTTTTCCAAAAAAGCCCGCTATCCGCACGGGCAGCAAAAAAGCTATAATATAAAAAAATCCAAAGAGGTATTTGTATGAAAGAAGCTGTAGAAAAAGTAATTAACGAAATCCGCCCCATTTTGCAAAGCGACGGCGGGGACATCCAACTCATCGGCGTGGACGAGAAAACCGGCATTGTAACCGTCGGGCTGCGCGGCCATTGCGGCAGCTGCCCGCACGCACAGATGACGTTGCAAGCCGTAGTAGAACGCCGCATCAAAGAAGTCGTTCCCGGCGTTACCGCGGTAGAACGCGTATAACCCTGTATGCCCGTTGTTGACCTGCACACCCACTCTTACTTTTCCGACGGAACCGGCTCGCCCGAAGAGGTCGTTCACGCTGCCTTAAAAAGGGGCGTACAGCTCTTGGCGCTTACCGACCACGACACCTTGGACGGCACCGCCCGTGCGGCGGCCTTGGCAGAGGAGCGCAAGCTGCGTTTTGTGTACGGGGTGGAAATCAGCACACGGGATCACGACCACCTGCACT
This sequence comes from uncultured Elusimicrobium sp., assembly GCA_947170005.1. Classification (GTDB taxonomy): domain Bacteria; phylum Elusimicrobiota; class Elusimicrobia; order Elusimicrobiales; family Elusimicrobiaceae; genus Avelusimicrobium. The sequence goes on along the minus strand of CAMVRX010000001.1, from coordinate 469 downwards.
TTACCGGCTATAACATAGACCCCGCAAACGCCCCCTTCCAAGCCTTTTTAGCCGCTAACCGCACCGCCCGGCAAGGGCGCATCAAGCAAGTGATTAAACAGCTGCAAGCGGCCGGGGTGGAACTAAGCGAAGAGGACGTCTTTTCCCGCGCGCCCAACACCGTTTCTCGCGCCCACGTAGCCGATGCGCTCAAGGCCAAAGGCTATGCTCATTCGCGCCAAGCGGCGTTTCGGCAGTATTTGTTGGAAGGCCAACCGGGCTATGTGCCCGCTATCGGCGTAAGCGCGATTGAAGCCATTTCCCAAATCAAAAAGGCCGGGGGTATTGCGGTGATTGCTCACCCGGGCATGGTAACCGAAAAATGGGATTTCCCCGCCTGGGTAGAAGCCGGGCTGGACGGCATTGAAGTGTTTTATCCGGCACACAGCTTTGCCATCCCTATGTTATATAACCACATAGAACGATACCT